>CAYLKS010000088.1:0-9398 GCA_964384205.1 uncultured bacterium
ATATTAGATTTCAGACCAATAATCATAGATAATGAACTTGACAAATACTTTAATTTTTGATATGATTTGCTTAAAGGGGATACCTTCTCTCTTATATTCCCAATAATCGTAGATAATGGACTTGACAAATACTTCAATTTAATTTATCTAAAGGGGATACCTTGTCTATTATATTCCCACATAAAAATTTTTTAACATATTGACATTGTATTTTTAAAGTATTATATTTTGATATTTGGAAGGAGGATAATGTATGAGTTGGTTTGATTTTTTAATTATTGTTTTGTATTTAATAAGTATAGTGTTGGTTGGTTTGTATTTTCAAAAAAAGGCATCAGAAGGAATTGATAATTATTTTTTAGGGGGGAGAACAATCCCCTGGTGGGTACTTGGCTCATCAGGTATGGCATCTAATTTTGATGCAACAGGTACTATGATTAATACTGCGCTGGTATTTGCGATTGGAGCTTCTGGTTTTTTTATAGAGATTCGAGGAGGGGTTACATTAATAATGGCATTTTTGCTTGCTTTTATGGGTAAATGGAATAGAAGGGCAAGAGTTATGACTATTGCTGAGTGGATGAAATTTAGATTTGGTGATGGCCCGGATGGGCAATTTGCAAGAATTATAGGAGCTATTTCTCAGATTATATTTACTATTGCTATGGTTACATATTTTACAGTAGGAGCTGGTAAATTTGTGGCAGAATTTTTAGGCATCCCTCCTATGTTCGGATTGGAGCCAAGATTCATAGCAGCATTGATTTTAATTATTTTATCTACTATATACACTGTGGCTTCTGGTTTATATGGTGTTGTATGGACAGATGTATTTCAAAGTTTTTTTGTATTTTTTACATTAATAACTATAAGTATCATTGCTTTTGTAAAGTATCCTTTACCAGATATTTTTAATGTATCTTATCCTTTAAGAGATGGTACTTTTCAGATTGTACAGACAACAAAAGAAGCATGGACAAGTTTGATTCCATCATGGAAATTATCATTCCCATCAAATTCAGATTATTCAATTTTTAACTTATTTGGTATAGCTATTATTTTTTATTTAATAAAAGTATTTTTTGAAGGAAGTGGTGGCACTGGCGGCTATATGATTCAAAGGTATTTTGCAGCAAAAGATGATAGAGATGCTGGTTTATTATCTGCTTTCTGGACATTTCTTTTGTCTTTTAGATGGCTATTTATTGCAGCTGTTGCAATGATGGGAATTGCTTTTTTTAATGGACCTCTTCATACAGGGGATGCAGTTGATCCGGAAAGAATATTACCTCTGGTTATAACTCATATGGTTCCTGTGGGATTAAAAGGAATTTTGGTAGCAGGTTTGATGGCAGCAGCTATGTCAACATTTGATTCCACTATTAATGCAGGAGCTGCTTATTGGGTAAAAGATATTTATCAAGCTTATATAAATCCTAATGCATCTGAAAAGACTCTTTTGATTCATAGTCGTGTGGCTTCAATTCTTATTGTATTAACAGGTCTATTCTTCAGTTTAGCTATTAGAAATATAAATGAAATCTGGGGATGGATTACAATGGCATTAGGTTCTGGATTGTTAATTCCATTTTTAACAAGATGGTATTGGTGGCGGCTTAATGGATATGGCTTTTCTATTGCGGTTTTAGTTGGTATGATAGCAGCTATAATTCAAAAAATTTTAATGCCAAATGCTCCAGAATATATATCTTTTTTTATAATAAATTCAATAACTTTTATGACAATGGTTATAGCAACATATGTTACAAAGCCTACAGATGATAAAACTTTGCAGAATTTTTATAATGTCACAAAACCATTTGGTTTTTGGGGTAAATTTGCACAGAGTTTACCAGAAGATGAGAGAAAGGCTTTAAGAGAAGAACATAGATTAGATATCATATCATTATTTGCCGCAATACCATGGCAACTTTCTTTATTTATGACTTTGATGGCTCTTATTATGAGAACATGGGGACAATTTTTTGTGTTATTATCTACAACAATAGTTTTTTCTGTAATTTTGTATTTCGTGTGGTTTAAAAGGTTGAAAAGCAACTAAAAATTAGAGGGAGTCAATGAATGAGAATTGTTGTACCAATTAAGCAGGTTCCGGAAACAAGTAATGTAAAGATGGATGAAAAGACCGGAACAATGGTTCGTGAAGGAGTGGAAAGTATTATAAACCCACTCGATCTTTATGCTATTGAAGAAGCAATCTTATTAAAACAACAACTTGGAGGAGAGGTTATTGTAATTTCTATGGGACCGCCTAAGGCAATAGAGGCTATTAAAGAAGCTATTGCTATGGGATGCGATGGTGGATATCTAATCAGTGATAGGAAATTTGCAGGTTCTGATACATGGGCCACATCTAAAATCCTTTCCTCATTTATTAAGAAAAAATTGGAATTTGATATTGTTATTGCAGGAGAACGTGCTACTGATGGAGATACAGGCCAGGTGGGACCAGGTATTGCATCTTTTTTGGATATTCCTGCTTTAACTTACGTCGCTTCTATTGACGTTGAAAATGAAAATACTTTTGTTGTAAAACGTTTGGTAGAGAATGGGTATGAGTTTTATAAAGTAAAAGCTCCTGTTCTTTTTACAGTAGTCAAAGAGATAGCAGATCCAAGATTGCCTACTTTTAGAGGTAAAATAAAAGCTAAAAAAACAGAAGTTCCTGTAATTAGTAATGAATTTTTGAATTTAACAGATGATGAAATTGGCCTTAAAGGTTCTCCCACAAGAGTGGTTAAGATTTTTAAACCAAAAGTTTCTCGGGAAGGTGAGAAATTTATTGTAAAAAGTGATAGGGATATACCTGTTGCAGTTGATAAGATTGTTGATTATCTGAAAGAGAACAACTTTATATAAATAGGAGCTTTTACTATGGAAAATAAAATTTGGATTTTAGCAGAAGTTTTTGAAGATAAATTAAGTAATGTTTCCTTTGAATTATTGGCAAGAGCGCATAACCTAAAAAATAAGTTACAAGATTCTGAAATTGTTAGTATTGTTTTATATAATGATTTATCTGAAGATGAGTTGGCTAAATTGTTTCATTATGGGTCTGATAAAATAATTTTCTTAAAGCATAATAAACTAAAAAATTTTATAGTAGATGATTATACAAGGGTTTTAGTAAATTTAATAAATAGAGAAAAGCCAGCTATACTTTTAGGCGCAGCAACAACTTTCGGTAGAACTATATTGCCTTATGTTGCAACCAAAGTTTATGCAGGTTTAACAGCTGATTGTACAATTCTTGATATAGAGGAAGAAACAGGTAATTTATTGCAGACAAGACCCGCTATAGGCGGCAATATATTAGCAACTATTAAAACTCCTATTGCAAGGCCTCAAATGGCAACAATAAGGCCACATTCTACAAAACCATTAAAACCTGACACTAAAAAACAAGGTGAACTGATTATAGAAAATGTAAAAGATGATTTTTTTAAATCATCAATTGAATTTATAAAATTTGAAAAAGAAGAAGGTGATGAAAAATCAATTACTGATTCAAGGATAGTAGTTGCAGGTGGTAAGGGGTTTGCAAAGGCAGAAAATTTTAAGTATTTACATCAGTTAGCAAAAATACTTGATGCTGGTATTGGTGCATCTCGTGAAGCAGTTGATAGAGGCTGGATTTCATATCCCCATCAAGTTGGCTTAAGTGGCAAAACAATTACTCCTGATTTATATATAGCTATTGGCATATCTGGTGCTATACAGCATCTTGCAGGTATGCAAACATCAAAACATATAATTGCAATTAATAATGATCCTGATGCTCAGATTTTTAAATTAGCAGATCTTGCTATTGTTGGCAATCTTTTTGATATTTTGCCAGAATTGATTAATAAGTTAAGTGAATTAAAAGGAGAGTAATTGTGAATTATAATAAAATTAATGATAAAATTATTAAAGAATTAATTGCTATTCTTGGACAAAGAAATGTAATTTACAATGATAAGGAGAAGCTTGAACCATATAGCCATGATGAGGTTTCTGAAAAGCAATATCAAGCTTTTCCTGATGTTGTTGTAAAACCTGAAACAACTGAGCAGGTTTCCAAAATAATGAAGTTAGCTTATGAAAATAATATTCCTGTTACTCCAAGAGGTGCTGGTTCAGGGCTTTCTGGTGGGGCTGTCCCTGTTTATGGTGGCATTGTATTATCTGTTGAAAAAATGAATAAAATTTTAGAAATAGACAAAGAAAATTTAACTATAACAGTTGAACCTGGTGTTGTTACTAATGATATTAATGTTAAATTAAAAGATGATAATCTTTTCTATGCAGGTTATCCTATGAGTCTTGAAACTTGCTATATTGGCGGTAATGTTGCAGAAAATGCAGGTGGTGGCAAAGCTATAAAATATGGTGTGACAAGTAGATATGTTATTGGTCTTGAATGTGTTTTGCCAGATGGAAGTATTTTAAATTTAGGTGGCAAAAGAGTAAAAGATGTTACAGGTTATGACTTAATTCATTTACTTGTTGGTAGTGAGGGGACATTAGCAATCTTTACTAAAATCATATTGAAATTGTTACCACTTCCAAAAGCCTCTGCTGATCTTTTGGTCTTATTTCCTGATACAAAGAGCGCTATAGGCATGGTACCTAAAATTATGACAATGTCCGGAATTATTCCTACAGCTGTAGAATATATGGATAAAAAATCATTTCAAACAGCATGTGATTATTTAAATGAAAATATTGATTATCAGGATGCTAATGCAATGCTTTTGATAACTGTTGATGGTTATGATAGAGAACAGGTTGAAAAAGATTATGAGAAAATTGGATTTTTATGTGAAGAAAATGGTGCACTTGAGATTTTTGTTGCTGATAATGCTACAACATCTGCCAGAGTTTGGAATATTAGAAAAAATATAGCTGAGGCATTCAAGGTTTATCATGAACATCAAAGTGCTGAGGATATTGTTGTTCCCTATGCAAATATTCCAAATTTAATTCCAGAAATTGTTAAAATTGCCGATGAATATAATGTGGAAATACCTTGTTTTGGCCATGCTGGTGATGGAAATATTCATGCTACAGTTTTAAAAACGGATAAGGTGAAAGAGAAAGAATGGCCTGAGGTTTTAGAAAAAGTATTGACAAATGTTTATAAGAAAACTGTTGAATTAGGTGGTACAATTTCAGGTGAACATGGTATTGGTAGCAAAAGGAGAAAATATATTAAATTAGCACTTTCTGAGGCTGAAATTGAAATTATGAAAAAAATTAAGAATGCCTTTGATCCTAAGCATATTTTAAATCCGGGGAAAATTTTTGAATGAAAAAAAATTTATTATTACTATTTGGTGGTAAATCGTTAGAACATAGTATTAGTATAATTTCAGCTAAAAATATCTATTCTGTTTTAAATTTTTCAAAATATAATATTTTTCTTGTAGGAATTGCAAAAAATGGTAAATGGTATTTTATTAATAATGAGGTTTTTGAAAATTTATCTCTTGATCCTAATGATGTAGAAGTTCCAAAATTAGAAAAAAATCTTGTTTTTTTGGTCCCTGATTCTGATGGTAATAAATTATTTTTCTTGAATCAAAATAAAAAAATAGCTATAGATGTTGTTTTCCCAATATTGCATGGTACAAATGGCGAAGATGGCGCAATTCAAGGATTATTGCAGACTCTTGATATCCCTTATGTTGGAAATAATGTTTTAAGTTCTGCAATTTGTATGGATAAGGATATTACTAAACGCTTGTTGCAGTTAAATGATATACCTGTTATTCCGTATAAATTTTTTTATAGAAAAAGTTTTATACCTAAATTTAAGATTTTACAAAAAGAATTGGATTCGACGAATTTATTTATAAAATGTGCTCATCAAGGTTCTTCTTATGGTGTTTATAAAGCACATTCAGAGGATGAATTTATTGAGTACATAGAAAAAGCATTTGAAATTGATGATAAAATTCTTGTAGAAAAAGCATTAGATTCTCCAAGAGAAATTGAAATTTCTTTTGTAAATGATAAAAATGAGGCTATAGTTTCCCTTCCAGGGGAAATTAGGCCTCGCCATGAGTTTTATGATTTTGAAGCAAAATACACAGATGAGAATGGGGCAGAACTTATTTATCCGGCTGATCTGGATACTTATAAAGTGGTAGCTGTTCAAACTATAACAAGGAAAGTTATAGAAACACTGGAACTTAAAAGTTATAGCAGGATAGATATGTTTATTGATAATAATGGTAAAATCTATGTAAATGAGGTTAATACCATCCCAGGATTTACTAAGATAAGTATGTTTCCTAAGTTAATGGGGATATCGGGATATTCCTATAAAGATTTAGTAGAACTTTTAATTACTGAATCTCTAAGATTATGAAAGTAGTTGTATTATTTTTATTATTTAATTTCATAATATATGCAAAACATATTCCTTTTGTTAATTATAATGCAAAAGATGGGCTTTTTCAAGCAACAGCTTATTATCTTTATCAGGACCATGATGGTTTTATATGGATTGCTACTCAAAGTGGCGTCTTTAAATTTGATGGTATTATTTTTCAAAATTTCTCTATTGATGAAGGATTAATAAATAATAGAGTTTATACTATCTGTGAAGATAGTTCTGATAATTTTTTATACTTTGGTACAGAAGGTGGCTTAAGTATTTTTCATGAAAATAGGTTCAAAAATTATAATAAAAAAAATAGTTCATTGGAAATTAATACTATAAATAGCTTATTTTATGATAAAAAAAATAATCGAGTATTTTGTGGGACAAATAAAGGATTATATATTATTAAAGATACTATTTTCCAAAAGAGTTTATTTGTAAAGGATGGATTGTTAAATGATACAATATTGAATATTACATCTGATACTTTAAATAAGATATATCTTTCTTATCCAAATGGTATAGGGATAATTGATGATACTAATATTATCAATTATCCGCTAAATAATATTAGTATTAATGGTACTTATATTTCAAAAGAAAATGAAATTTATATATATACTAAAAAAGGTATTTTTTATTTTAAAAATAATAAACTATATCCTTTTTGCCCTAAATTTTTTGCAAATATTAGTATTAAGACAATGTTAATTGATAACTTTGGTGGTTTTTGGATTGGGCCTGAGAATGCTTATGGTTTATACAATATATCACATGGGCTTGTTTATGTATATAAAACTGAAAATGGATTTACTACATTACCTGTATATCATGTTTTTCAAGATAAAGATGACAATTTATGGTTTTGTACTAATGGTGGTTATGTTTATAAACTAACAGATAGGAAATTTTCTTACTATAATGAAATAGATGGCTTAGATAGTAGAGCTGTATGGAGTATTGAAAAATTTAATGATAAATTATTAATAGGTACAGAAAGAGGTTTAAATATATTTGATAACGGGAAGATATATAAAGATGAGCTATGTAAAGCTATTAAAGGAGGCCCATATCCAATTTTGTCTATTTTTAATGACAAAAAGACTAAAAAGATATATATTGCACAATGGGGTAGAGGACTCTGGATTTATGATGTAAGAAAGAGAAATATAATTAATTTTAATGCAGAAAATAGTCCACTAAGCAATTTTGTAAGAGAGTTGTATAAAGATAACTATAATAATTTATGGATATTATCAAAAGAAGGACTTTTTTTATATAAAAATGAACAATTTATCCGTTATGACCATAATAACGGATTGTGGAATGATAATGTTTATACATTACATCAATTGCCTGATGGAGAATATATAATTGGTACTATTAATGGATTAATAAGATTAAAGAATGGGCTTTTTTATCAAACAACAATAGATAATGCTTTTGAGAATATAATAATTTTAGATTTTTTATATAAAGATAGTACATTATGGATTGCAACAGGTAATGGTTTATATCAAATGGATAAAAATGCAACTAAAATACTCACACATTTAACAGGGAAAGAAGGACTTTCTGATAAGATGTGCTATTTTCTTTTAAAGGATGATCGTAATAGGCTATGGACTGGAACAAATAGGGGGTTAAATGTTTATGATGGAAAGAATATTACTGTATATTCAGAGTCGGATGGCCTGCCAGGATCTGAATTTAACCAACATGCATGTTTTAAAACTAATTCAGGGATTCTTTATTTTGGTAATATCAAGGGTTTGGTTGAATATAATCCAGAATTCGATTATCCTAAATATATTACTCCAAAGGTGTATATTAAAAAATTTGCAGTATTTGATAGTTTATATCCTGTGAATAAAAAGTTAAAATTAAAGTATAATCAAAATTTTATTTTTATAGAATATATAGGCCTTGACTTCTCTCATCCAGATAAAGTTAAGTATAAAATTCGATTGAAAGGTTTATCTGATGAATTTAGAATTACAAAAGAACGAAAGGTTCAATTTGCTTATCTCCCTTATGGGAGTTATATTTTTGAGGTTTATGCAATAAGTAGTTCTGGTGTGGAGTCTAAGCAACCTGCTACTATTTATTTTGAAATTACGCCGCCTTTTTGGAAAACTCCATTGTTTTACTTTTTTGCAGGATTTTTTGTGGTAGGATTAGTTATTATATGGATGTGGAGATTAAAGGTTCAAGCTAAGAGGCTTGAAATATTAGTTGAAGAAAGGACAAAACAATTACATCAAAAAAATTTAGCATTAATAGAAGAAAAAAATAGATTAGAAAAAGCTAAAAATCAATTATCAAACTTGAATAGACAATTAGATGAAGCTTCCCGAATAGATCCTTTAACTGGTTTATCCAATAGAAGAGATTTAATGGAGAAACTGGAGTATGAGGCTAAAAGAGCTGTAAGATTAAAAATACCGCTATCTTTTGTGATGGGCGATATAGATCATTTTAAAAAAATAAATGATACATATGGACATAAAGCGGGTGATTTTATTTTAATTGAAATAGCTAAAATTTTTAGAAAGAATCTCAGAGAAACTGACATTATATGTAGATGGGGAGGAGAAGAATTTTTATTTGTTTTGCCAAATACTGATTTGAATGGTGCTAAAATTGTTGCAGAGAAAATTAGAAAAATTATAGAAAATCATATTTTTAATTTTAATGGTATAATTATAAAAATAACAATTAGTTTTGGTGTATCAACATTTCATGAAACACGTTCAATAGATGATTTTATTAAATTTGCAGATAATTCGTTATATAAGGCTAAGAAGCTTGGTAGAAATAAAGTTATAGTATATGAGCAATAATTATTATAACATATTCTTTTTATTTAAATAAATTGGATTTTTAATTAGTTTTTATAGTTTTGGGAATGTAATAGACATGGTATCCCCTTTAGATAAATCATATCAAAATTTAAAGTATTTGTCAAGTTCATTATCTACGATTATTGGTTTGAAATCTAATATAC
>CAYLKS010000089.1:0-8361 GCA_964384205.1 uncultured bacterium
CATAACAAATTCTGCTGTTAAATTGGCTATAACACTATATTTTAAAGAACAGGTTGCCAATAAGGAATAATTTTCCTCATAGCCATATTGTATCATTTTTGTTGATTTATTTATTCATTTACGTGAATTGTGTAAACCTTAAAAAATATCTTTGCTTTCAGATAAAATGTTATGAGCACATTTTTTCTGCTATTTGTTTTGCTGTATTGGTAAAGAACAGTTTATTGATCAACTGGTTTAAATCAGATTTACAAAGGGATTTCGTTTTAGCCTTAAAGTTTGAAAGCAAATGAGCATCATAAAAAATTTTAAAGTTAACTGAATCAATGCATTTTTTGCATTGATGATATGCTATAATTTCACAAATTTCTTTTATATATTCAAGATTTAACCCAAACCTTAGAAGAATTTTTTTTGCAATTAGCGAATCTTCATTTTTCTGATATTTTCCTTTTAAAGGATCATTTTTCCTCTTGGTAACTTTTTCTCCTATATCATGTAGAATTGCTGCTGGTACAATGATGTGCCAATCACCTTTTTCTTTTTCTAATAGCTGTTCAGCGTATTTTAATACTTTTTTTGTATGGTTTATTAGTTTTAAGTTATTGCCATAGTTATTTGTTAGTTCTTTTAATAGATTGTTTTTGATGGATCTGTTTCTATTTTCAATATATTGATTATATAAATTTACCCCCACACATTCCTTTGCCAGTTTGCACCATTCTACACAGCTTAGATTTTGCTCCTTGTACACCGTTTTTTTACAATTTGGGCATACCCCTTTTAATTCATCGGTCCAAATTTCAACTTCTGCGCCACAGTAAGGGCATGTGAAAATTTCGGGTTTTGGTTGTCTGAAAAATTTAGCCCCTGGACACACATTATGCATGATTATTATGCCCCTTTTTAATTATTGCATATTTACAGATGAGTTTTTCCCTGAACATCCAATTTGCTTTTTTGCTTGCGTATTATCTGTTTAAAAACCTTTTCTTTTAAAAATTTCAAAGCTGCTTCTTTATCCATATCCATAATAAATTCATTAATCTCTTCTATATCTTTCTCATCAAAGCTGACAGCTATTTTAAACATTTTTATACCTCCCAAACATTTTTTTTATAAAAAAGATTATATACCTCTTTCAATATATATTGCTTGAAGGTTGCATGCAGCTACACATTTTCCGCAACCTACACAAAAAGCCTGGGATAAAAGCATTGGCATTTCACCCGGTTCTTCCTGAATTAGAAGTTCCTTTGAACATGCTCTAACTGCACTGCATTCACCTGAAATGGGGTCACATATAAAAGGTATACATTTTTCAAAATCAATGATAGACCATTTGTTGTTATGAACCACAAATAATCTCCAGTTTTTTCCAGTCAAAGTAATAAATTATTCTGTTTATTAAGGTCTTTATTTATCTATATATAAAATCTTGAATCTATAAAAATATGCTTGTTTTAATTATGTTCCGCTGTTATATTCAAGTAAACGTATCCATTTTCAAAATCAGGAAACAATTTTTTTATATTCTCAATTGTTTTAAGAAAAGTTTTTTAAAACGATTAAGTGAGATTTTATACGGCTCGATCTCAAGTTTCATCCAATCTGAGAATTCGAGAATATCTTCAGGGGATTTTTCCATCATTGTATTAAAAGCATTGATGCCATCGAGGACAATTGCAACATCATTTGCAGGGAAGGTTTCGTTTGCCATGCTATTATCCCAATTGCTGAAAATAATCTTCCAGTATTTTATCCAGCCGGGTGTGAGCCAATAAACTTTTCTACCTGCACGGATCTTTTCCCTTTCTTCTGCTTCTGCAAGCATATCAATGCATGTCCTTGCCTGGATTCTTGAAATACCGGAACCAATTTCATGAATAAGTTTATCTATATTTCTCGAATAGTTAGCAGGATCAAGGAAGCATCTCTCGCCATAAACAACTATTATTCTATCCGAATATTTTTTTGCGTTTTCTATCTGCCATGTTAATTGCTTTTCCAGTTCCCGCTGCTTTTCGTGTAATCCAGGTGTAGTGTAAAGGATTTTTTCAATATTGTTAAAAAAACCTTCCGTTTTTAAATGTTTAATTTCACCACGCAAGGTTCCGCAGGAAACTATAGTATATCCATCAAAGGTAATTGATTTTTTCATACGATTAGCCTCCAACTTTTCAAGTAAAAATACTATTATAGAAGAGTGGCAAATTAATGAGGTAACTCTTGAATGTAAAAGTACCTGATCAAGAAGTTGTTTATTAAGATTCTATGGGATTATTACTCTATAGCTTATCCATATATTATTAAAAAGGATGAATGGATATTTGTCAATGAAAATAATCTTCAATGATTTAAGTTTATTATTAGAAGGTCAAATCCAATAAATTGACATTTGGCTTAAATATCTATTTTGGTTTATGTAAAAATGATTGTTAATATTGTTTTTATAAATTATATGTGGATGTCTCTAAATGATGATTATATTATTTAGAATAGTTATAATATTAATCATATTAAACTATATAATGAAAAAGGTTTGTTAAACATATTTTTTGTGAGGTATATTTACGAAAATGTAATTGGGTCAAACATAAAAAGTAGTTATGAATTATAAAACCTTCGCAAGGTTTTTTTAAAACATATTTATTATTTTTAAAAGCTGTTTATACTGGATATAATCCTTAACTTAATTTTTTATTTCATTCAAAGGGGTTTTGTATATTGAAAATTGGTGTGGCATCAACATGTCTGTGGAAATTAAAACCGGAAGAGATTGTACGTTTTGCAGCTGAAAACGGCATTTATTCTATAGAATTCTGGATTGATCATCTACAACTTTTTGAAAACTCCTCTAAAAAATATTATGAAGGTATAAGGGAAGATTTAGGAAAGTATGGTGTTAGAGCAACAGTTCATTCTATTAGCTGGGATATAAACCTATGTTCATTCTCAAAGGATGTAAGAGATTTTAGCTTGAAAGAGGTTATTAAATCTATAGATATAGCAGAAATTATAGGGGCAGATTTAATAGTGGTTCATCCAGGGAGGATGAGTTTTGAGAGATCGGGAAAAGAGAGTTTTCTTAAGATGCTGGTTGAAGTATTTTCTGAGATTTACAAACATACCTGGAAAAAAGGCATTAAACTGTGCATCGAAAACATGGAACCTCTTAAAAAGGAGTTATTGGTAACGTGGCAGGATTTTCATGATTTTTGTTCAAGAATTGGAATTGATGAAATATATATAACTATGGATGTTGCCCATCTTGGTAGTTATAGAAAGGTTAGAGATTTTTACAGTAATCTTTCCAACAAAATAATGCATATACATATAAGTGATTTAACAAATAGGCAGATGCATTTACCTTTGGGTAAAGGAAAATTGCCGATAAAAAGGATATTAAACCTGCTCAAAAGCTATAATGGAATATACAACATTGAATTTTTTAACTATTCCAGTGAATTCAATTTTGGCCTGCAGAAAAGTAAAATAAATAATAATGAAGTTATTGATAGTGTAAAAATTCTTAAAAAAATAACATCTAAATTAAAAAGAAATACAAAATAAGCGAATTTGCTTGACTTTTATCAATTATGAAACCGGTTTTTGGTGAATTATTTTGATAAATCCATTATTTCTTATATATTTAGGATTTTGTTACTTTGGTTAAAAGGATGCTTTGTTATGTTACGTACAAAAAAATTACTTCTTCGCTTTGCTCGAGATAACAAAATTCGATTTTTAAGTTAGCTCATTATAATTAACAGTATTAAATGTCTTTTGTTTGACATAGATTAGAGACAGTTTTATAATCGTAACTAAAATAATATATGGAGGTTAGAATGAGAAAGTTAATAACTTTTATAGTAGTTGTATTATTTTTGCTAATATTTACAGGGTTATCCTTTGCTGGTGGAAGCAAAGAAGCTACAAATGGCGAGATTGGAGGAACAATTACACTGTATACTTCGGAAACTCTTACGGATGTTCAAAAAATTGCTGAGAAGTTTGAGCAGAAATATCCCGGAACAAAAGTAGAAATTTACAGATCAGGTACTGTTGAGGTAACTGCAAAGTTACAGGCTGAGATAGAGGCAAACTCTATCAAGCCAGATGTAATCTGGTTTGCTGATATGGCTATGTTTCAGGATCTGGGAAATAAAGGTCTTTTATTAAAGACAGATCTTCCTGAGGCAATGAATATCCCCAAAAAGTTTGTCTACATGGGTGGCAAGGCCTATGAGGCAAGGTTAATTTATCAGATAGTTGCATATAATACGGAGAAGGTGAAAAAGAAGATAACAGGATGGAACGATTTGCTTGATCCAGTATTTAAGGGGAAAGTAGGCTCAGCTAGTGCATTTTATTCAGGAGCCACACTAACCCAAGTTGCCACACTTTCTAAAGATTCCAAGTTTGGTTGGGATTTCTATAAAAAACTTGCTGAAAATGATTGTAAGATCGTTAAGGGAAACGGAGCAGTTGCAAGAAATATAGCTACAGGTGAGTATTATATAGGTATTACAATAGATTTTATGGCAAGAGCTCTCAAGGCTAAAGGATCACCTGTGGATTATGTATATCAGAAAGAGGGAACAGTTTATATTCCAACTCCTATTGGTATTATATCAAAATCAAAGAATCCGGAAACAGCAAAAGCATTTGTAAACTTTGTTCTGAGTAAAGATGGACAGCAGGTTATGGTAGATCGTGGCTATCTCCCGCTAAATAAGAATGTTCCTCTACCCGAAGGGGTTCCCTCACCTGCAAAGATAAAGATTTTAAAAACTGATTGGAAGTATTTAAAAGAAAACAGAGATATGTTGAGGAAAAAATGGGGAGAGATAATGGGTGTTATGTAAAAAATGTATGAACAATATATGAAGAGGGGCATTTTTTTAGCTAGTCCCTCTTCATTTATTTAATTTCTGCTTTTGTATTCATTTTTTATGAGAATGATAGAAAATTAATATTTCTGTTAAAATAACGAAAAGTATATATATAATTTGATGCAATTACCATACAGTATCTTCTCATTGATAGATTTACAGGATTTAATAGATATAAAAAGTTCAATGGTAGATTATAAAAGAGGTGATTGATAACTTTATATGAAAAAGTATTTGATATTAACAGCTGTAGTTTTTATTCTTTTCATATTTTTTATTTATCCTTTTGGAAAGCTTTTCTTGATGGCCTTAATGAGGGAAAATAATTTCTCCCTCATGAATTTCATCGATATTCTTAAAGATTCCCACAACATTTCAGCTTTATGGCATACTCTATTTGTAGGGGTAATTGTTACTGTCATTTCCGTTATTACCGGAAGTATTTTATCCTGGCTTGTCACTCGAACAGACGTTTATTTTAGAAATTTTTTTGCTATGGCACTATTAGTACCCTATATGATTCCTCCATTCATAAGTGCTTTTGCCTGGATGCAACTAATAGGGCCTGTAGGTTATATTAATAAGATTATCATGGCTTTTACCGGAATTAAAGAGCCAATCTTAAGGATATATGGGGCACATGGTATTATTCTGGTTTCATCAATCTATACATACCCTTTGGTTTATATTGCAATAACAAATGCTTTTAAAAAGATGGATTCTTCCTTTGAAGAGGCAGCAAGAGTATCGGGAGCAAATGTTTTTAGAGTTTTAAAGGACATCACCCTTCCAGTTATGTTGCCTGCGATAGGAGGGGCTGCAATCATAGTATTTGTTACCTCAATTTCGATGTTTGGTATACCGGCGATACTTGGTATTCCAAAGGGATACCTTGTACTTACAACAAAAATCTTTATCCTGGTTGGGAGTTATGGAACAAAGTATAATTTTAATTTAGCATCTGCCATGTCTGTAATTTTGATATTAATTGGACTGTTGAGCCTTGTGATTCAGAATTATTTTGTTCGCAAGGAGAGATTCGCAGTAATCACAGGTAAGTCAACTGGCTTTTCGCCTATAGAATTAAACAGGTTGAGAATACCTGCGACCATACTGCTTTTTATTTTTTTTCTTGGGATTGTAGTAGCACCGATTGCTGCAACTATAATAACAGCAGTTACAAAGGCACTCGGATTACATATTAAGCTTTCGAACTTCACCATAAAAAACTTTCATTATATCCTTTTTAAGCTTCCTATTGTTTGGAGGGCCATTAGAAACAGCTTATTTCTTTCTGTAACTGTATCGACGATTACCTCACTAATGGCAGTATTTTTTATTTTTCTTGACCGGTATACTGATATAAAAGGTCGAAGATTCATCGATTATATTGTTAGTGCGCCCTATGCAATTCCTGGAACTGTAATCGGTGTATCAATGATACTGGCGTGGATAAGACCTATATTGGGGGTATCAATATACAATACAATTTGGATAATAATGATCGCTTATATAGCCAGGTTTATGATATTCCCAATGCGTACGGTAAAAGCCTCAGCAAAACAGATTGATAACTCACTAATAGAGGCAGCCAGAATATCTGGAGCGAATCAAAAAAGGATGTTAAAGGATATACTGTTCCCATTAATAAAACCAGGTGTATTCTCAGGTTGGTTTTTGGTATTTATGCCGGCACTAACCGAACTGACACTCTCAATATTTTTATATTCGGCTGGTAAAGAGACAATAGGCGTTACTGTTTATAATATGACTCAGGAAGGGTTAATACTTGAGGCTAGCGCTCTTGCAGTGATAATAATATTTGTAGTACTTGGATTAAATATAGCTATTAAAAAATTCTCAATTAAAAGAGAAGACAGAGTATAAAACTATAAATAGGATGGTTCATCGCTATGGCAGGAGTTACAATTAAAAACCTTACGAAAAAGTTTGGGTCTACCATTGCTGTGGATGATTTTTCAATGAAGGTAGAAGATGGGGAGTTTCTTACCTTGCTTGGTCCCTCGGGATGTGGAAAAACAACGATTCTTCGCTGCATAGCAGGTTTTATACCTGTAACGGAGGGAAAAATATACATAGGCGAGAAGCTGGTTTCATCTTCCAATCCAAAGGTATCTGTAGCTCCGGAGTATAGAAATATTGGCATGGTATTTCAATCCTACGCTGTATGGCCTCATATGAATATTTATGATAATATTACATATCCATTAAAGATAAAGCGTGTACCTGAAAGGGAGATAAAGGAACGGGCTGAGAAAACTATAGGTATTTTGAAATTAACCGGTCTGGAGCACAGATATCCCGGGGAGTTATCCGGAGGTCAGCAGCAGAGAGTTGCGCTGGGCAGGGCTCTTATAATGAGGCCAGATGTATTGTTGTTGGATGAACCGCTTTCAAACCTTGATGCTAAACTCAGAGAGGAGATGAGGTTTGAGCTGAAGGATCTCCAAAAGAGAGTAGGGATTACAATTGTGTATGTAACTCATGATCAAATAGAAGCTATTACAATGTCCAAAAGAATAGTGGTTCTCTCTCATGGTAAGATACAACAAATTGGTGATCCTATTGAAGTGTACGATAAACCGGCAAATAAGTTTGTAGCATCTTTTATTGGTAAAGCTAATTTTTTAAACGGAGAAGTAGTAGATATTATCAAAAGGATTAAAGTTAAAATAAAATTGGAGGGACCTGTAATCATTGAGGTAGAAGAGGATAAAAATTTTCATAAAGGTGACAGGGTAATTATAATGGTAAGACCTCATGATATTGAGGTAGTAAAGGAGAAAAAACCTGATACTATAGAGGCGAAGGTTAAATCATCTATATATATGGGTGATAGAAAGGCTTCCATTTTAATGTTTAATAATAAAGAACTTGTGATAGAGGTCCCCGCGGATACGACATTAAAAGATGGAGATCGAATCTTTATTTCATTTAAAAAAATAGCTTTAATAAGGGAATAGGCAGGTAATCTTAAGACCATAATGGGAAATTATCTTTAAACAGACTCACCATATTTTCACTTTTAGCCTTTTTTATGATAAATTGAAGAAAGTATAATAATTGGAGGCTACAATGTCAAAAATTACCCTTAAAGCACAGGACCTGGATGACTACCTAACAAAAGAGGATAATAACATACTTGAGGAGATGAATAAAAACTATCAGGAAGTTATGAAAATCTTTCATACATGTTCAACCAATCAAAGTGTGAAGAAAAGAGAAAAATTATATAAAATTATATAATAGTTAAAACCTCTACGGTAACATTCGACCAATTTTAAAATATATGCGGTATAAATTACCATAATCCAGAATAAATAAGGTGACTGTTACCAGTATTTGATGAAGGAGAAATGCGCTATGTTAGTAGCTGGCTCCAAACTTGAAGCTAAATATAAGAAAAGAGTGATTGTTGATACTGATATGGGGTGGGATGATGTTC
>CAYLKS010000090.1:0-8214 GCA_964384205.1 uncultured bacterium
CAGTCTATTGAAGGTAAGATCAAGACCTGTATTGTCCGGAAAATGGTTTGTAACCTTTGTTTGTGATATTGAGCATAAATCTGTTGAGGAGTTGTATTGTTGTCCTTGCTGTGGTTTTTCTCTTCAAAGAGACAAATATATTGAGTCTGGAGCTACAGACTCTCGGTATACCCGTAGAAGCCGTCTGCTTTAGGTGACGGAGTAGTCACAAAAATGATATTTGACTCACCAAAAACCTCCTCAAGCGTGAAAGTCCAGGCTTTAGCCGTGGGGTTACTGATATTCCAGCTAAAGCAAGAAGATTTCTGCTTTTTGCCGTTAAAAAAATTCAAAACAATTAAATTTAACAACATGAGACAAAATTGGTTCTCTAATATTTTTTCTAAAAAATATATTCACAATATTAAATGGTGTATATTTAAAATCATTTTGTTTTTCAAAATTATAAATATTACCTAATTGAATTGAATTTGGAATAGAATTCGGACAGTAAAAATCAGCAATAGTTGTTATTTTATTATCAAAGAGATTTTTAGCATTCTCAAATCTAGTTTGAGAATTTATTATACTATCTGGAGCATATAAATCAGTGTATTCAACTGACCTATTTACTTTTTTACGATTGTTGGATAATGTTAAATTAATATTAGTTGTGAGTGAAATATTATTATATTCATTAATAGATATAACTTTATTTTCGATAGTTTTATGTGTAGGTATGAAAGATTTTATTTGCTTATCAGTTTTATAATTAATTTCATTTGTGATAACATTTTTAGTTTCTGAATTTTTATGAACTATCGAAAAAAAATCAGAAACAGGTGTGTATTTTAGTTTTCGTAAACCTTGAAAAATATCTGTTTTTTCATACATATCAACTTTTTTAAATAATTTTTTATTGCTTAAATTAATATAATTAACACATATATCACGTGTATTATCTTCTGAAAAATTAAAATCATCGAAAAAATAAAAATTAAACGAATTAAATGGTTTGTATTTTTTGATAATCTCAGATGGAACAACTAAATCATTTTGTGTTTTGATTAAAATTTGTTCGTACAAATATTCGTTCTTTTCCGCCGTTAATCCTATATTATTAAAATAAAAACCATCTCCATAATTTTTCACTATAAATTTTTGATATTTTTTGATAACATCGTAACTCGTTGTGTTATTTATTATTGTATTAAATGCATTGGTTGTACTCATATAATGTAATATAGGATTAACTAACAATAAACTACACGATACAGTTTGTTTAATATTTATATCGTTGTCATTAGTTGTTAAATATAAAACTTTATAAACTTTTTCATACAATAAAATAGAACGTTTATTGTTATTAATTAAAAATATAATTAAATTAAATCTAGGAAAGTTTGAAGAAGAAATATCATTTTTAATTTGTTGAACGACAACATCAGTTAGATTTATTTTAATAAGACAATATGATGAATTTTTTTCAATAGGTTGTTTAATAAAAGAACAAAATTGTACATCATTATATAATTCTTTAGTTTCAACAGCTTGTAAAATTATCTCATAATCTAAAAAGTTTGACATTCTTATCCTCAAAAAAAAAATTGTATCTTCCACGAATAATCGTGGAAGATTAAAGAGTCTAATTATTTTGTTAAATATTTTTCAAAGTCGTCATAAGAAACAATTTGTATTCCTAATTCTTTTGCCTTTCGAATTTTTAGACTTTGGCTGTTAATATCATTAGCAATGACCAAACTAATATCTTTAGTTACTGAATCTTTTACGTAATAATTTTTTTTTAAACACAACTCTTTTAATTGTGTTCTTGGTAGCTTGCCTTTTCCTGTCATACAAATATATTTAATTTTACTTTTATTACTATTTTTTATTTTTGGAAATAATTTACATAATTTAAGTAAGTCATTTTTTTTATTTTTTAAATCATAATATATATCCAATGCTCTTTTTTTACCAATATTTTCGATTTTTTCCAAATCAAAAGGTTTTAATGTTATTAATTCATCAATTGAAATATTTTTTAATATTTTTTGACTCATTGAACGGCCGATTCCACGAATATTCAATGACGATAAAAGTTTCCAATCTTCAATAGAATTATTTTTTATTTTATTTATTTCATTGAGTAAATTAATAGCAGATTTTTCACCAAATCTTTCGATACTAATCAATTCGTCTTTTTTAATATTTAGTATTTTAATAATATTATCAAATCCTTTATTATTTAATTTTTCTAAAGTAGTATAACCTAATGTTTGTATTCCAAGTCTTGTAATTGAATCATATAATTTTTTCAAATATGTTCCTTCACAATCAGGATTACTACAATGAATATCAGGTTCTTTATATAGTAATTTTGAACCGCAATTTGGACAAAATTGAAAAACTATTGATTTTCGATTTTTTCCTGGTTGTGATTTAACTATATGGGGAATAATTTCACCAGCTTTTTCAATTGTTACTATATCATTAATTTTTAAATCGTTATCAATTATAAATTTAGCATTATGTAAAGCAACCTTGGATACAGTTGTGTTGTATAAATTAATCGGTTCAAGTATTCCAATCGGTGTTATAGAATATTTTCCAACACTCCACACAACATCTTTCAAAATAGTTTTTTTCATTTCACTTTGAAATTTATAAGCTATTTCTCCTCTCGGATGATGACTAGTACTACCTAACATCGAAGAATATTTTTTATCCGCTAATTTTATAACAAATCCATCAACATCATAATTAAATATTGAAGGATCTTTAATTTGTTTTTCGAGTTTTTTAAAATTTAATTTTAATAACTCTTGAATCGAATATTCTTTCGAAAACGCTTCAAAGTCAACCAAATGAATTTTGTTTTTAAAAATTTTATTTAATTTTTTTCCCATCAAAATCGAACTGCAAGCATGTCTCGCTGTTTTAAATTTTTGACCGTCATTACGCTTAAAAATATCTTGTTCGGTTTTAAAAATATTTCTTGGAATTATAATTTCTCCTCTAACATCTTCAGTAACATCTTTTAATGCTGTTATTTTTTTATTAACATATCGAATTAAACAAATTTTATTTGATATATTTTCTCCTTTCGTAAACAGTTGTCCATTTTGTAAAACTCCAGAAACACCATCTAATTTAGGTTCAAACAAGAATCTTTCTTGGTCATTTCTTTTTACAGAATCAATCCATTTTTTGAGTTCATTAACTGAATATATTTTTCTTAACGACAACATAGATCTGTTTTTATTATAATAAATAGCATCAGATGTAGGATCTATTTTCTTTAATTGTTCAACCAAACAATCATATTCAAAATCAGAAATTTCAGGATTATTTTCTTCCCAATATTTTTGATTATGATATTTAATTTTATTTTCTAAAGATATTTTATCCTGCATAATACATCCTTTCTTTTAATCTAAAAACGGATTTAAAGTTTTAATATACCCAAATGTATCAACTTTTGTCGATGAAGTAATTGAAATTATTTCACCTGGATTATCTGATGAAACAGTTATTGGACAAATTGTTTTGAAATGTGTGTTATGTAAACTTGATAAGTTTGGAGATTGTTTAACGAATGGACTAATCATTGATGCTTTAAAGATTTGTGAACAACTTAATAAATTACTACTGTTATACAAAAAATTTCCTTTTAATTTTGTTTGAAAATGTTTAACAATTTCAAAAAAATCAGTTTTTATTATGTCATTTTTAAAACCTTTTATGGCTAAATTAGCAACACTTGCAACTTTTTTAATAATTGGAGCTAATATCAATTCCATGAATACAAATCTTTTTTCAGTCAAATCAACAAAATTTTTGTCGTTTTCTTTCGATAAAGCTTTTTTGATAACAGATAACAAATTAACTTTATTCATGTTATAAGAAGTTTTATATAAATTATACGTGTAATCATCAAACATTAATTTGTTAAAATAATTAATAATTTTATTAATACTATTTCTTCTTATATTTTTATTAAAATAATTTAATGTGTTTTCTTTAGTTTCATATTCAATATAACCAATCTTTTTTTTAATTAAATCATCAATAGTTGTATCTTTATAATATAAAAGACTAAAAAATAATTTAAAAGGTATATTAACTCCACAAAATGATACAACTTTATTTTTATAAAATATTGTAAGCGAATTAAATAATGCATAAATTTTTGTTGATTTGTTTTTTTCAATAATAGGTTTGTCGAGCAAATATATAACAGGTATGTAATAATTACCATTTAGAAAAAAGAAATTATCTTCAACTAATGATGGAATGAATATTTTAAAAAATAATTTTTCTTGTTCAGAATCATTCACATAAACAGCAATTGTTGTTAATTCTGAAGAATTAAAATTTTTATAATTAATTAATGGACTTATTTCAATTTTACTACATTTCAAATAATTATTATTTTGTGATGAAATATAATTAATAAACAATTCAATAAAATTTGGTAATAATGTATATTGATATTTTCTAAAATTAACAATATCAATCAATTTCGATTCTCTTAATTTCTTTTTTGTTATTCGAGTTTGTGGTATTGGTGTTGATAATAAATTCACCAAAAATCTCCTCAAGCGTGAAAAACTACCTGGCTTTAGCCGTTTTTAATTTTTAAGAAATTTAATAATTGTATTAATGACACTTTTTGTTGAACTTTTTATATTTATATCTTTAGGAAACTCATATTCACCGTTAACAATAATTTGCTTAATTAAATCTTTTTTACCTTCATTCCAATCAGATTTAACTGTTATCAATTCTTGAATAGAATTAACACAACCTGAACAAATAATACCTTCGAGTTCCATTTGACCGACTTGTGAACCACCACCTCTTAACCGACCTCGTAAAGGTTGTTTTGTCATTCCTTTTATATTTCCAAGATCTCTCGCTGTTGTTATTTGTTTGGCTATTTTATTTAATTTGATTATATACATTGGTCCGCAAAATACATTTGGAAGAACTATATCTTTTTTTTTAAAAGGAAACGGTTCTTTTAATTTATCTTCCATAAATTCTAATAATTCTTTTTTAATCAATATATCTTCATTTGGATTAATACCATTTTTCAATATATTATGTAAATTAATTTTAGAAAATTGTGGGCATTCAATAAATAAATTTGAATTGTTTACATTTTCAATAAAAGCTTCAAGATAATATTTATCATTATTTAATGTTTCAATATGATTTTTAACACTATTATAATATTTATTATAATTTAAATTTTTAATTATATTTTCATTTAACCATGTTAAACATTCTATTGTTTTTTCCGGTTTTATCTGAATTAATTTATTACAATATTGAACGTTTTTATTTACTGTTAATTCAATAATTTGACCAAGATTCATTCGAGAAAAAACACCAAAAGTATTTGTGATTAAATCAATTGGTGTTTTATTTTTTAACATTAACGGGCGAATTTCATCAGGTATGATTAAACTGATAACTCCTTTACCAGCATAACGATTAGTGAATTTATCACCAATATGAGAACAATCTGAAGAAATAACTTCAAATTCAATCAAATATATCATATCCTTTGTTTCAACATTTCCTCTTTCTTTTATTTTTTCATTATAAATATAATGTTCTTTGAGAATTTTTTTTGTATAATCCAAAGGAAGATAATTATTTAAATTATCATATGTATTAATTATAAAATTACAATAATTAATATACATTTTATCTAAACAAACTTGTAATTCTTTATCAAGTAATTTGAAATCTTTCTTGATTTTATGGATTCTATATCCATTTATTGTTCCATTTTTAATTTTAGTTTGATTTCTATGTAAAGTTAATAAAGGACTATTATTAGTTATATTAACTAAATCAGATATGTTTAATTTTTTCAATATTTTCGTCATAGTGATTTTATCAGATCTTGGAATAACATCACAACAAACGATATTTTCTTTAATATTTTGACCAATATTAGGAAAATATATAAGCGAACCTTTTAAATCTTTATATAACTTTTGTAAAACAGTGTGTTCAAAAATAGGTATATAAATATATTCTATATAATTAACTAAAGATTTTTTTGCAAAACTTTCAGATATAACAATCGCATCTTCGTGGTTATATCCGAAAAATGGCATAAATGCTGTGTTAACATTATAACCAAAAGAATATATTCCATTATTGAAACAATCGTATTCATAAATTATATCTCCTTTTTGGAAGTTTGTTTTTGCTGGTAAAGCATTTCGTAGTATTGAAGAATAATTATTAATCGTTTTTTTTATTTTTGGAAGCTTTTTCGTTACAATTCGATCTAGATTCTCATAGTATATAATTATAATATTTGAATCATTAAAGATTACTTGTCCGTCATCTTCAGCAACTAATATACCGAGTTTAGCATTCGTAGTAATATTATTAAATTCATTAGTAATTGTGAATGGTATTTCACAATTCAAACTTGTAATGCTTTGTTGAATCTGTTTCGAAGACATTTGTAATCTTGTTGAATCTGTTGAACCTAAAAATGGAATAGTTGCTAATTGAATCGAAGTTAGCATAAAAATTATGCGCAATTCGTGAAAAATGCGCATTCCTCCTTTCATCAAAAACCCCTCGAGCATGAAAACCTTCGGTTGTATACGTGAGTACTAATTCTGTATGTTTAGCAATTTGTAATTTGTTTAACGAAATTTATACCATTTTCCAAAGACATGTGACATCCTGCCGAATTTTTGTGACCTCCGCCGTTAGCATTTTTAAGTTGTGAACATATTTTACCAACATCAATGTTTGGTTTACTTGATCTCCATGAAAAAAATCGTAAATTTCTATTCAAATCATCAAAATATGATAAAGAAATATCAACATTCGAATTTTTAAGTTGTGTTTTTAAAATTTCTGAATTTCTGGTTGTATCCGTGTTGTTTATAATTACTACATTGTAATTTTTAAATACTCCTTTTTTGAATTTGGATTTCTTTTTATCCAAGCTACTTTTTTTCTCTTCAATAAAAAATTTTCCAGATATATCTATAAAATTATTAATATCATTAATTGATTGATTATTAAAAATTGTTGTTGGTTCAAATATAATTTTCTTCATCACTTGATAATTTTTCCAAGGAATTTTATGAATAAATTCACAAAGATTTTTAACACTCTGCTCCTCAATTTTCATCAAATCAATTTTAGAAAGATTATCGATAAATTTAACTACATTATCTGAATATGAATGTTTATCAAATAAACTTAAAAATGTTAGTTTGTTTGCAGCATTTCTATTTCCAAAATCCATATTTATTATATAATTTTGCTTTTTAATAAAAATATCTTTTTTAACTTTATTATATATTTTTATAAAATTTTTATTCAAATAATCAACAACTTCACGATAAGTTTGTTGAATTGTAGGATGATGATCCATCCAAAATAATTTTCGAGAATTATCAACCAACCACATCATTTCACTTAGAGAAAATGAAAAATCCAAACAAAATATCCACGTATCCGAATACTGTCGAACTTTCTTTTTAATAATTTTAAAATTATAAGACCCGTAATTAACTGGTATAGTTCTAATTAAAGGTTGAATACCCAAATCTTCCAAAAACTTAATAGAAATTGCAGCAGAACTAAATCCATCAATATCTGCTGAATGATGTATAATAATTACATTTTGTTGTTTATTAATCATAAATATTTCGGCGAGGGGACTGTCTCCTTCAGGTGACAGGGGAATCGCCGCTCCTTTTTTTATTTTTTAAAAATAGTTATTGACAAATGTTACACAATGCTTTACTATCAAAAAGCTTCGTAACGTTTTTCAGACAAGAATTTGCTTCGATTCGCTCTCGATTGTCGACTCTTTGGAGTCATTATGCCGAGACTGTTGGGTATGTTTCCGAAGCTACCGTCAAAAAGTATATTGAATCTCAAAAAGGAAATCAAATGAGAAAATCCTTCAGATATAGGTTGTTTACAAACAAAACTCAAGAAACTAAACTGGATACGTTGTTTAATTCTGGACGCTTTTTGTATAATTGCGCTCTTGAACAACGAATAGTTTGCTATAAACAATGGCATAAATCTATCAATTATTATCCAAATAAAATGAAAAATCCAAACAAAATATCCACGTATCCGAATACTGTCGAACTTTCTTTTTAATAATTTTAAAATTATAATAAACAGGGCGGGAAAACTGCCTACTTTAGTTGGCAGATGAAAGCCCGT
>CAYLKS010000091.1:0-8119 GCA_964384205.1 uncultured bacterium
TTGTAAAACCAAAAAAGTCTTTTTAAATTGATACTAATAGTAAAAGGGACTATAACAAATTTCACTTATATATTTTTGTCGGGCAATGGAATTGAAAAAATCTCAAAAAATCGCCCATTTAACAAAAATAAAAAAAATTATATTAATTTCAATTAAACATCAATTAATTTATAATTTTTAATATTCAAAAATAATTGTTGATAAAGTCAGGAGTTGAGATAAATATTAAAAGAAAATATTTTGGTCATAGATTTGGAATTCACAGATAATCATAATCAAAACGCTCGGAAATTAATAGAGTTAGGGGCTGTTTCTTTAAATTTAAAAAATGGAAAAATAAATCCAAAAATTAACAAAATTATTAAAGAAGATGAATTTGAAGTTAATACATATAAAAATGATTGGATTTTTAAAAAAAGAAAAGATCTAAGTGCTGAACTTATAGTTGAAAAAGGAATACCGTTTCATGATGTATTAACAGAGCTATCAAATTATTTAGATAATTATACTTTTGCCTTTTATGGAAATGATATGAAGGACCTAAGAGATATCTCTATGAAATATTTAGGTAAAGACATTTTTTCTGACATCAATTATTTTAATATTCAAATTTATGCGACAGCTTTTTGGAATTATTTCATAGATAATATGATAAAAATAGAATCGAATAAGAGCAAAAAAATGAAAATGGAAAAATTAATAAGGAGAAATAATAAAACTATTTCATTAATTTATATCTCAGAATTGTTTAATCTTATTGATAATGCCGTTTCAGAACGAATTGGTTCACTTGCTTATTTAGAAAAGAAAATTCACAATCTTTTTCCTTATATTGAAAATAATTTTGATTATTCATTTCAAACTTTAATTATAAATGAACTTGAAGATATGCTAATTAATTTAAACTCTTTAATATTTAGCCCCTTATATGACCCATTTGCTGACCTTGATAATTTTTTTTCATTTGTTTTTTCATTTAACCACTATTATTTTATTGATAAAGGATTTTTCTACTAAAGAAAGTCGGACCATTCTGCATGGATTGGGCATTGAAAAAACTCGAAGTTTCCTATATGCCTTATTTTTCATTCTTTTATTTTTGTGATCCTTCTATATATTTTTTATATTTTATTATTGAGATAAATTCAAATAAAATTATACTTAGAAAAATTATAAACTCGATAATTATAAAAATAAATATTGGAAAAACGATACCAATATAATTATTAAAGATTTGATCTTTAAATATAATAAATATAAAAAGTTCTTTTATTAAAAAAATTGTTATCTGTAGAATTAATTGATTTATCATAAAATTAGAAACTTTTTTGTAGAATACATTATCATTTTTATGACCTTTATTAATTCTGAGTTCTAAATTATATAATTCTCTTATTATTTGTCTTATACATTTTATAATAATATTATTCATTGAAAAAAATAGTAATGTAATTGGTATCAGCCAAAAATAAGGGATAAAGATACAAAATATGAAAACTTCAATTGTTGTCATTAAAATAAATTTGTTTTGGTCTAAATTCATTCTTTTTAAATTTTTTATAATACCAAAATATTCAGAAAATTCTCCGCTTGTTGTTCCATTGACATGCATCAAAGTTCCATTTTCATAATTGGTTTCATAATTTTTTATAAAATACAACATTTTATTTCTAAAATTTATTAATTTTCCAAATGCGACAATATATGTTGGTGTCATGATTATTATATAATCAAACATAGGTAGTATAAAAACTACACTACATGTGTATCTAATTAATAGGAAATATTCATAAAATATTATACCCGTAGGATCTGTCTGATTTACTAAGAGCCAACAAATATGATCGAATATGAGTATTGCTGATATATAAAATATCTTAATTATTGAAAAATAATTAAATCTAATTTTAATGGTTTTTTCTAATGTTTTAAGCTTTTTTTTAATATCATTAATTGAATTATATTTTTCCTTTAGTTTATTTTTATTTTTTATTTTAAAATAAATATAATAAAAACTTAAAATACTTCCTAAAAAAAGTACAACCATTCCTAATAAATAATTTTCATTATAGGGTAATTCTAAAAGGTCTTCTATTAATTCCATTATATTATAACCCATAAAACTTAATCGAAAATCTTTAAATTTAAATTATTTTATATATTTTTTTCCATATCATTATATTTTATTATTATTTAATTTTTAAATTAATTTATTGGATTAAGAATAAAGTAAACCATAACTCGGCTAAAAATTCAACACTATAGATAAACAATCTTAGACCAAAAAACATAAATATTAAATTACATAAAATTATTGCACAATATCCCATAGCATTTTTTCCCGTTTTTGATTTTAATAAGACATGATCTATAAGAAAGATTAGTATTAAAGATATTACATGTAATATAATAAAAGTCAAATTCAAATAATCAAAAGAAAAACTTGATTGAAAAAAACTAATTAAAATTTCTAAAGAGGACTCAATAAAGCTAAATAAATCAAAGGTTACTTTGCCTATTAATACACCCAAAAAGCTAAAGCCATCCAATAAAAATACTAAGGAAAATCCAATCAAAAATACAATTAAATTTAAAATGTATTCCGAAGATTGATCATCATTCATTAACATTGATTTAGTAATTGAATTTGTAATTACTATCTCAAATATGGTGAGAATTCCTATTAATAAAAATGGAATTACCATAATATATTGGGAAGCTGCATAAAACATCAAAATATAAAGACTCAAAAATGTTAATATAATGATTTTTGCTGCTATCATACCTTCCATAAGTTTTTGATAATTTGATGTGGTTTCTATATTTGATCCCGTCATATTTCTAATTTCGAATCTTTTAATCTTTGAAAATTCTATCCCATCAATATATATATTAATATTCGATTCTGGAAGTTCCATATCTAAAATTTCATCATACTTCCATACAATTTTATATTCTAACGAAAAAGTGTGGTTATTTACATTATCTATTATAATAAATTTTGTTAAATCTACCAGTAATACTGAATATTGATTTTTATTAAAAGTACAAATACTAAGTATGAAGAATAAACCAAATAGGATAACAATAAATAAAAGTTCAAAAGCTAAAGACATTAGCAATAAAACTAAAATAATAATTTTAACAGCATTTTCGAGGGCTTGTTTGGCGGACTCAGCGAAGGAAGCCAAGAGCTTCAACCCCCATCTAGCCAAAAATTCCCACAACTTTACGAACAAATATATGGTCGCCAGAACCGCTGACACCACCAATATTAGCCCCGTTATAATCAAAAAGAACCATAAATTTGGACTATTGGGCTTATCTCCAGTCGGACCATTCTGCATTGCTTGGGCATCGAACGGGACTATTTTTAATATATCTGATGCGAGTTCGAGCCGCTCTATAGCCCCCACCTTGTTGCAGACCGTATATTCATAAGTCTGGTGTCCTGTGGCATTTTCTAATAATAATTGTAATATAGCCATCGCTTCATCCGCAGTGGTACGGTTTTTGGCGATTAAACCTTCCACGTGCTCACTGACAGACTCCTCATCTCTGTCCATCCCATAAAAGTCCGCAGGTACTCCAGACCAAGAATCCTCTCCTAATTCCGCAGGTATTTCCTGATTTTCCAGCATAGCGTGCAGCTTCGTATTTAGGAACAAGCTGACCAGAATTAATATTACTAATTCCTTTTAATAATAATTACTCTAAAATTCAATTTATAAAATATTATATCCTAATAATAATAATGCTATAATCAACAACACACCTAAAATACCCAATATAAGTGTACCAATATTTCCTAATTTTTTCCATTTATTATAAAATTCTATTGAATCTTCCATCGCATCATAATCTTTATTGAAGAATAATTGTTTAAACAAAAATTTTTGTCCAACAAACAATAAAAGAAATGGTGTCGGGTATAATTTATAGACAGCAGCTACCAGAAAAACCCACTGACTTATTATTAATGCCTGAAAACTAGTCTCCATCTCAATAATCAATTCTTTCTTCGTTTTATATCTTAATTTAAGGAACAGCCTATATCTTTTGTTCAATTTATAGACCGGGTACCATTCACCCGCCCAAATCCATACAAAAAAAATCGCCGAAACATAAATAATTGCTTGTGCCCAATTTAATGGAAATCCTATTACAAATAACCAAATCAACATCCCATGTGTGTTATTGACAAGACCATAATTCGCCTTCACTTTATTAAAACCTCTATTTTTATTAACTCTTTTATTATTCCACCATATAACTAGAGTAATAACCGCGACTGGACTGATCATCACAATGACTGCAAGTATCAGGGAAAAATCTATATACGTTGTCCTAAATATCTCAATTACCGGGGTTAAATTGACTTTTCTACCCAACATATCGGAAAATAATACACTTGGCATTAGGTAAAACCAGATTACAATAAAAAAAGAGGCAAATTCATACATCATCTTCATTGAAGGGATATCAAGTCCTTTTTTTTTTCATAATGCTCTGGTCTAACATTTTTATCGCTATTTAATATTTTTACTTTTTTTTCTAAATAATTAATATCATTTCACTTTAATCTAATTATATTAAAAGAGAATAATTTAATAAAATACTTATCAATATTTTTTTAATTTAATAAAAACGCTCTCAATTTAATAATTATATCCATCTTATCTATATCTTTTTTAATAAATTTTATAAATTGATTTGATATATTTTATTTAATTTTTATTATATTATAATCAATACCATTGTATGAATTATCAATAAAATTATAAATAAATAATAAACCAAATTATAAGATGCTATCTTTTCATTTATAAATCCAATCCAAATTAAAGCAATTATAACACCAATAGATCCTAAAATAGCCAGAATTTTTGCGACTATCTTAATTTTATCAGTATTACTAACAGTTTTATAAATAGCTCGCATCGCCAGAATGAATGGTATATACACAAGAATGATAAACGCAATGATGCTCTCAATTACGGTACTTTTTATCCATCTTATATCTAAAACAACTGCTATAAGCCCAATAATTGCCACTATAAAATTAAAGATCGCCTTTTTCGACCCTTTATAATAAGTTTTTGATTCGTCTTCTGAGCACGCAAGGCTCACCATTCCGCCAGCTAAAAAGATTCCTACAAGTATTCCTACTATTAAAAATAGTGGATTCGCTTCCAGCAACTCCTTATTATAGGAAAAGAACGGTAAAATACACCCTAGTACTAAAGCAACTGCTGTAAGAATTATAACAAGCATACACCACCTGGCCCAATTATCATTTATGTCGTATATTAGCCCCCAGATACCAAATATAATGGCAAATGTAGTGAGTGTTATTGATAATCCGATAAGAAACGAAGATATATATATATTCATGTTTAAATGGTGCGCTCTCAATATCTTCAGACTCTTCATTTGATAACGGGTTGTTAATTTTAGTTTGATAGGTGAGAGTATCTCCTAATAATACAAGATCCTTTTTATATCCAGGACCCAATTGAACCATTCGTAAAGGGCATTAACGTAATTTTAATTCCTGTTAGCCTATTCTTAAATACTAAATTACATGCAATGATTGAAAACCAAGAGATACCGGACGTATTGAGCGAAAATTCTGCTTCAGGGATTGCAGCTGACTTTTATGGCATAAATAGAAATGAAGAATCTGTAAGTGAACATGTTGAAGGCGTTATATCTAAAAACCAGACCACAGCCGATGAAGCTATGGCAATACTATACCTGCTACTCAAAAACGCCACTGATTATGAAGTTTATGAATATAAAGTCTGCAATAAAGCGGGTAGCGTAGAAAAGTTAGGTCTAGCCTCTGATATACTAAAATTGGTCCCGTTCGACGCACAAGAAACCCGAAATGGCCCTACCGGTCCTAAACCCAATAGCTGGTTTGTCTGGTTGCTCCTTTTAATAACTGGCTTAATCTTGGTAGCAATGCCAATACTAGCCACCATCTACTTGTTCGTAAAATTATTTCAATTCCTGGCTAACTGGGGCTTGAAACTCCTGGCTTCCTTCGCTGAGTCCGCCAAACAAGCCCTCGAAAATGCTGTCAAAATCATTATTCTCGTGCTTGCTTGTATAATATTGGCTTTTAAAATTATAACAATGACTATAAGCTTCCTGATAATAGTCGGGCTCCTTTTTATGTTCGCACTATTTTTTCAATTAAATTATTCATGGACTTTATGGACGATCGAAATTAAGGACCCTTCGTCCTCAGACGATAGGATCACCATTGAGATAATTATAGAATGGGTCTATGTAGACTTTATAGACTTGGAATTGCCATATATATCTCGAAGTGCATCAAAAAATGGAGAAATTGGATATTATGAAAAACAACCTGTAATGCTTGGAAATTCCTATTATTCAGAAAATACTGACATAGAGGTCTCTGATTTAAAAAATTACACTAACGAAGATAATTCTTCTGAACCACCTGAATCTATTACCGATGAGGAACTATCATCATTTATAACTGGCATGGACTTAAGTCTTACTATTTTCACAATTTTATTTGGTATCTTGGGCATAGCTTCCGATATTAATAAAGGGTGGGGTAAAGCTACACTTGGTATCCTTATTTTATCTGCTGTTTTATTAGGCATAGGAATTTTATTACCGCTGGTGTCGCTACACCAGGAGCTGATAACTTCTGACAAGATTTTTCTGTTAGGCGGTATTATTCTCGGGATGATCATCGCCGGAATAATAATGCGTGGTTTCATGAAAATAGGATACCATGAGGTCAAAGATAAGATAAAGGCAACCGCAAATTTAGCGGCGGTAATTTTGGGGTTAATTTGTTTGGTCATCAATATTATATTTAGACCATTGATAATCCCTGAAGGACTTATTTGGCAGTTCATTTCGTTCTGCATTTTAACATTTATGCCTTTTGTACTTACCGGGATACTGATCGGCTTGACAGTTTCCGATAAATCCAATATAAACACGGCATCCAATGCATTAATCATTATAGGAGTTTTACTATTTGTAATTTTTTTAGTGTGTTTAATTTTATTGGCAATTTATATTCTTATAATTACATGTATATTTATTATTATTATAATATTAATTCGTGGAATATTTGGTATATTTTCATCTTAAATAAAAAATATGGACTGAAAAGAAGGTATTATTTATGCTGGACAAGAAAATTTTAGCTAAAAGAGATAGTAAAGAGACTTGGGCACCCGTGGACAACATAATAATGGACTGGGTCTGTTCCATAGGGCTATATATGGCATATGTTTTGTCAGAGCAGGTCTACGAACCGCCTCAAGTCTTGTTTTTACTCTCGGTCATTACCATAGTAGGTTATATCATTTTATGTTTCATGATAGTTGTACTCCCAATGGTAATATTCACTATCATAGAAAAGATAAGGGCCAAAAAATACAAAAAGGACGGAAATTACTCCATAATAAATACTTCTATAGGGCTATTACCTTGGTTATTCATTATTGGGTTTCCCATGGACATATTTCAACTCGTAGCCTTTATTATTACTATTTTAGTAGTCTATGTGGGGGTTTATGAACGATTCCCAATTATAAAAATGAACCTTAAATTTAGAAAGTTAGATAAATTAGGCTATGATTCGTCAAAAGAATTGTTTTCCTATGTGGTTGTTAGTACTATTACCTTATATATGGCTGAGATGGTCTATATATTCGCAAGTTCTCTTAAAATTTACCCCGTACCGTTTTTAATACTGATAGAAGCCAGGTATTTTATTAAAAAATTAGTATTTCCTGACAGATTACTTGATCTGGATACCGAGAACGAAGAAGATAAAGAAAAATATAACAAGGAGTTCTACAGACGATGGACATTATGGAAAAATATCTCTGTTTATTTATTATGGGGTATACCATTTTATGGAACAGCGGTGGTATGGATTTTTTTTGAAATTTTAAAAATTTATTATTGACGGAGTACCATCTGAATATGCAATATGTTTAACAAGGACTACTACTTTAGGCAATCTCCCATTAAAAATAAATCCACTCATATTCTTACTCTTGGGGTATTTAAAATATCCAATTCGATATTATGTCTTTTATAAACGCTGATATAA
>CAYLKS010000092.1:0-7807 GCA_964384205.1 uncultured bacterium
GAAATAAAGGGTTGGGCTTTTGATTCTGCATGCATAATTAACTAAGTGAATTTTTATTTCTTTATGCAAATACTTCTCTGTTTAAATAAATTCTAAAAAAATAGAACACAATATATAAATAAGATAATAATAAAGGTGTTCCAACAAGATATAAAGAATTTAATTGTATTCCATGTGTATATAAGAAAAAATCAGATACTTCTGTTTTTTCAAAGAAACACAACAAACCATTGAAAATAAATCCAAAACCTATGAAAAGATTGCATAATAAAACATGTCCATATTTTCTGTAAAAATAAAATACAAAAAAAAGAAGCAAATTACCTATTAGTAGAGTTGAAAAAAATCCTGCAAGACTTATTGTAATATAATTATATGTCTCTAAAGGACACAGAATCTTTGTAGAGGCTTTTAATCCTTCTAGAAGAGTTAACTTAAAATTTAAGTAATAAAATTCACATCCCTCCAAAATAACTGCACCTATTATAGATATTTCATGTACGAAAGGAGCGATAATTAACGAAGTAATAAGCAAAGAAAACAAAGATATTGAAAGATAAATATCACTTTTTCTCATTAACATTATATTTATTATATTCACGTTTTACATTATTTAAACCATTTTGTTTCTTTAAATTATTAAAAGAAAAAAATAGCTCTTCTGGTTTTATAGATATATATCCATCTTTAGATGAATTAAATCTTGATTTGAGCTCTGTTGATAAAAATTTTGAAAATTCATCAACAGATTCTTTATCTAATTTTATTTTATGTTCTTCATATTTTCTCTTCTCAATAAAATAGATAAAGATAAAAAATATAGCGATTTCCAATACAATTATCAGTTCACCTGCCATATTTAAATATCTTTTTTATCTTTTCAAAAAAACTTTCTTTTTGTATAGAAAATTCAACTCCAGAAATTTGCGAAGCTATAGAATAGAAAGCGTTGTTTGATTTCGCCTTACGATTAAATAACGGCAAAGGTAATCTTGCTGCAACACTTCGTTCTATTTCAATATCATAAGGTATTGATTCAATAACAGGAATCTCTGTAAATTGCTCTATTTCATAATCTGCAAGTTCGTGCTTTAATCCTTTCCTCGCATTTACGACAATTCCTAAAATTTTTTTATCTAATTTTTCTACAACTTTCTTTGCCCTATAAACATCTGCAACAGCACTTGTAAAAGGCTGGGTAACAAAAAGAATCTCATCTGCAGAAGAAATTGCTGCAATCCCCTCTTTACCTAAACCGGGGGCTGAATCTAAAATTAAATTAGAATTTGATTCCTGCAAAACAAAAGGTAATTTTTCTATATCTACCTTCTCCAAATCTTTTAGTTCAAGAGATGCGGGCAAAATTTTAATCCCTATAGGATGCTCACTTATTGCTTCCTCAAATTTTGCTTTTCCTTTCAATACATCATTTAATGTTTTATTCGCTCCATATATTCCCAGATTTATACTTAAATGCGGTGTTGTTAGATTACAATCTACAATGGTTGTATCAATGTTAAATTCATTATGTAACAGATAGCCAAGATTTATTGCCAGTGTTGTTTTTCCTATTCCTCCTTTACCTGAGACAATTGCTATTTTTCTCATTTTTTATCTCTTATTTGTTTTTTTATCGAATTCATACTTGATACAATATTATTTCTGGGAAGGTTAACTTTCTTATAATTATATCCTCCTTTATAAGTTGGGGTGCTTTTTTTCTTTTTAACAATTAAAATCACCAAAATTAATATTACACCACCCAAAAGATAATTAATCAAATTTGATTGTAAATTAAAGGATGGTAAAGTAAACATCCCTAAGATACCATTAAACAAACCATTAGATTGTTGATTTTCAATTACAGGTTGTTTTAATTCCAAAGTGAAACTCCCACCACTGCTTATTTCTTCATTCTCATTTGTTTTTGCTTTAGCAGTAACACCTACTAAATAATATTGCTTGCATTTCTGATTTTCACAATCATCTGAAGTAAAATGAACGTGCATTTTTACTTTTTCGCTCTTTCCAGGTTCCAACTTATCTATCTGGCTGGGAACGAGATTGTAATTCTTGACTGATAATCCATCTATATGTAAATAAATATTTGTAAGATTTACTTGACCTGTATTCATAACAATCAATTCTAAAATACCCTCTTTATTTAAAGTCACTGAAGTGGTATCTGGTAAAGTCACTGAAATTTCTTTTTTCCTCGTTGTCTTCACAATCATTTTTTTAATAGCGGAAATATAAGGTTCCTTCTCTGCCTTTGCTTCAATCTCGAAAGAACCCTCTTTGTAAGGTAGTGTAACATATCCTACAAAAGAACCATCAGATAAAGTTGTTATATTAGATGTCCGATTCTCAAGAGTTAGTGTTACTGTAACTCCCTCTACTTCTAAACCATCAGAATCTAGAATCTTTCCTTCTACAGGTATTGTGTCTCCAAGATAAGCAACAGTTTTACTAGGAGCAATTGTATAGAAATGTAATGATTTTTGCTCACCTAAAACAAAAGCACCGAAGTTATTTGTATGAACTTCCACAACATTTCTTATAACATCGATCTTACTGCTAATGAGTTCCCACCCTCCGTTACAAACTCTTCTACCAAAATTCCATTTAGAGCATCTATAGACCCTTAAATTATCTTCATTAACAACATTACTATCTGTATAGGGTATCCATATTTTTGCATCTTTAAACTGATAACCAAATTCAAAAACAATAACTTTTGTTACATGGACACCATCAATAGGTGATGTTCCTGTAAAAGAATCAAAATTAATATTACTTCCATAATTTATATCTTCTGATTCGAAAGTAACATTATATATTTCAGTATGCAATGTCCCACTACCAAGATCCGCTGAAAAATCATATTCTCCAGGAACAATATTTAAATTATAATTTCCTCCTGTAGAACTTGCAGTAATTATTTTACCTGTTTTTTTGTTTTTTAATACAATATTTACAGATACTCCTTTCCCAGAAGCATCAATTATCTCTCCCTCGAGAGATAAATAACTTGTTAATGGTATTGTACTGGTAGATTCATATTCTTCTTTATAAACTTTAATTGATAATACATAGTCTCCAGGAGGTAAATTAGGTATTATCATATCTAAATCGCAAGAGTTTGTACTTGATCTACAATTAACTTTTGTAATATCTGCTGTATCTATTAATTCATCATTTTTAAAAATACCTATTACAAAATTGTTTTCATCAAAATCTTCTAAAGAACCAATTCCATAATAATAAACCTTTAAATTCAAAGTTTTTGTACATATTTGATTTGCTTTACAACTGATATCTTTATTCTTAGTTGCTAATTTCAAAGGAGATTCTAAATAAATATATTTATTTTTACTTACTTCTATTTCTTCATTATCGTAAGTAATTTTCAAATCAAAATCCCAGTAACCTTCGGAAAAATCTAAATCTACAGGTGCCTCTATATTTAAGATATCTCCATTCAGTTCTAAATTATCTGAACCTATAGTTATTTTCCTTCCGCCTAAAGAAAGATCATAATTTGCTAATCCAAATTTATCTATGCTACCATCAACCTTAAAAGTAATTGGTACAACTAATGTGTCTCCTATATGAGAAGTTAGATTATTCTCTATTAAATATAATTCCAACTTATGAACTTCAATTTGTTTTTCTGTTGAATTAGAAAAATTACCATAATCGCAAGTAACTCTTATTTTATAGATTCCAGGACTCCAAGAATTTTCAATTGAGAAATCTACTGAACTTCCACTTGCTGATTTTTTTAAGTTATCTTGTTCATCATATAAATAGATACTTATAGTTGAATTGCTCGTTACCTCTGTTCCATTAAACTTACATAAAGTCTGCACATTAATAATAGGATCTTGATATTGGTGTGTTTGTGATTCTTTCAGCCAAACTTCCCGTGGGGTAGTGGTCAAGTCAACATTTAAACTAGCGAAAACTAGGTTGAAATTTATTGCTAATAAAAAAATTATAAGTCCGACCAAAGTTTTTAGTTTCATCTTTCAAACAATCTTCTAAAAAAACTAAATTTTGGTTCATAATAGGGTTTACCAATTATTCTCGCCGCGGTTTTTCTTGTTTCTATTGATGCCTTTGAATAAGGATAAGCAAATACATATGGCAAACAAGTAAAATTTGCTTTTTTAACTTTTTTATCTTCAGGTATAACTCCTAAAATATGATTTTCGCACATTATCTGAATTTCACCAATAGACAATTCATATTTATCTCCACTATATCTATTAACTACAACTCCAAGAATGGGTTTCCTGCATTCCTTTGCTAATTCAATTGTCTTCATCGAATCTACTACCGATGTTTGCTCTGGTGTTGTAATAATGATTAATTCATCGCAGATATTTATTAAATCCTTTGTATTTTTTCCTACACCTGGAGGAAAATCTATAATTAAATTTTCTTGTAAAGGAGCTAATAATTTTTTTAATTTTTTAATATCAACTTCTATTTTATCTAAAGATATACCAGCAGGTAAAATTCTTAGACCTGTTGGATGAATTCTAACAGCATGTAAAGGATTCAACTTTTCTTTTATTAAATCTTGAATTGTCAAAGCGTTATGTTGCAGGCCAAGTTGAACTGATAGATTAGCGTTGGAAATATCTCCATCAACAATAATATTTTCAACTCCAAATTCATATAATGCTGAAGAGAAATTTATAGAAAAAGTTGTTTTACCCACCCCACCTTTTCCAGAAGAAATTCCTATAATTTTTGGATTGAAGTTTTTTATCATAAATATTATTTATTTTTATATTAATTCTTTTTTGTTCTTTCCTCTCACAACTAAATAAAAATTAACAAATAAGGAAATTGCCAAAAGAGTTATGACGATTTCAAAAACAGGTAATTTTTTTTCTTCCTCTAATTTAATTTTTACATTTTTTAAATAATTTCCCGAGATGAGTGAAAATGTTATATCTCTTGACATCCAATACGCTGGAATATAAGTTAAAGTTACCTCCTTTTCTTTACCTTTTTTTAAATTTTTAACTTCAAGTGAATCAAATATCCACCCCCTTGGATATTTTTCTGGTATTATATAAAGTTTATCTAAATCTTTCTTTGGTTTAATTTTAAATTTAATTTCATTTTTTGTTGTAGCAACATCTAAAGACAGATTAAGTAAATTAAATTCTGGTTTCTCAAAAGAAAAGTTAAAATTAGATATTGTATAAATATCATTACAATAATACAATTTTATTGTTGCACTATAATTTCCGCTTTTTTTTGGCAAATAATATGTGCTTAATAAAGCTCCTCCTCCAGGAGCTAATACTTCCTTTTTACTCCACACAATATGTAATTCAGAGGAATTTAAATCTTGAATATCCATCCTCAGTCTTGCATTGCAATCTACAGAACCTATATTTTCCCAATCTAAACTAAAACTTACAATAGAAGAATTATTGAAATTGTGATATGAGCTTCTTCCATTTACAATATCTTCTATCTCAACATTTATAATCATTGCATAAGTTACTGGCAGTATAGCAAAGAATAACAAAATAGCTAATTTTTTCATAATTTCCACAAAGAAAGAGGTGCTAAAAATTCATATTTAGGTGTAGTTATATAAACTTCCACTTCTCCCGTATAGTAACCAATTTTTGTTGCATTGAATGTTATATCTATTTGCTTGTTTTCTTTACTCTTTAAAACAAAATTTTCTTCTTCAACTTTTATATAATCTGAAATATTACCATCAATATGAATCTCAATCAAACTATCAAAGTTTTCATTATTTTTTAAATTCAATATTTTCTTTACAGTTATGTTTTCTGGTACTATTCCAAAATTAAATTCTGTTGGGTCATTGGAAATTCCTAATAAAAGTTTACTGTTGTTTATCCTTAATTCTGTAACATTTGCTTTTAGTTTATATTTAACTATATTTAAATTTGTTTGAGTTGATAAAACTATTGTTATAATTAAAAAAATAGCTATTGCCAACAATATCAATTTTTTCTTCATTATTTAAGATTTCCAATAAATTATTAAAATTATTATTAGAATTACAAGCAAAATTAACCACCAAGGAAATTTATATTCAGGTAATTTTTGAGGAATAGAGATAATGTCTGGTATTTCTATTGTTGCCTCTTTACTTGCAAATCCCGTAATATAATTAACTTTGGCTTCTGCCTTATAAAATCCACTTTTAATTTTATTACCGCTCCAATATACTGGTATTATTTTTGTCTCTCCTGGTGCAACATAAACAATTCCTGAATGTAAAGTATCCGTTAGGTTTCCATATTCATTATATATATTAAGTTTATCGACTTTCACAGAAATCGTATTTTTTCCTGTATTTTTAAAAAGAACATCAATTCTTGCCTTATTTTTGCTAACTCTATCTGCATAAATATTTTCCACCATACCTTTTCTTTCTGCTTCTCCTCTAACTTTAAAAATGAAAATATATCTTGTTAATCCGATTGTAGAAACACCGGTTCCAGTACCTCCACTAACAACCTTTGGACTTAATGAAATAGAGCCTATATGATAACCAGGCTCGGCATCTTTAGGGATTACTAACCTATATACAACTTCTGTGTTTACTTTAGCAATTCCTCCATTTTCCAAAGTTATAACAAAAGATTTCCTTGGAGAAACAAGCACAGGATTTTGTTGAAATTTTATCCAATCCGAAATATCTTCCTGTGAAGTTTCATAAGCAGAAATATAACTTAATTTCCCCGGATAATATAAATCAATATGTGCTGGAAAATATGAAAGTGTAGTTAATACATCTCCTTTAGCATTGGTCATTAAATAAAATTTTACATATTTTGTATCTCCTGGACTAAATTCTCCAAGATAATGTACTCCCGGAACAGTACCTATAGAAAAAGCGCTAACTGGAGAAACAAGGATTAAAAAAAACAAAACAAATTTTAAGGTTTTTGTAATCATAATTAGTCTTTTAATTAATTAGATTAATATTTACTAACGTCACCTAATAGATATTTTGTTTTGGTTTTGCAGAGTGTTTTGGTGGTTAAGAAGTGACGATAAGATTATATTAATTTGATATCTTTTTGTTTTTCTCAATAAATATAAAATAGTGAGCCACTAATTATGGCGGATATAATTATTGTTGGTGGCGGACCGGGAGGTTCTGCAACGGCAAAACATTTAGCAGAAAAAGGTTATGATGTTGTTCTCTATGAGAAAAGGCAGGAGATTGGAGCTCCAAAAAGATGCGCCGAAGGAATTTCTCTTGGAGGTCTTGAAAGATTAAAATTAAATCCTCCAGCAAACTGCATAAGGCAGAAAATAAACGGTGCGAGAATTTACGCTCCAAATGGAAAATTTGTTGAAATTGATTATGGCAAAGACAACGGCTATATTTTAGAAAGGAAACTATTCGATAAATGGCTAGCCGAGGAAGCGGCAAGAAAGGGAGCAAAAATCCAGGCAAAGACCTATATTAAAGAAGTCCTTAAAGAAGACGGGAAGATTGTTGGAGTTAAAGGAGAATTTATTGGAAAAGAATTTTCCGAAAAATGCAAAGTTTTGGTTGCTGCAGATGGTATTGAATCCAAAATATCAAAAATTGCTGGTTTAAATACAACCTGCAATCCCTTACTTGTGGATTCTGGGGTTCAGTTTGAAATGACGGGAATTGAGATTGAAGATCCCAAAAAAATTTATCTGTATTTTGGAAATAAAATCGCACCTCGCGGTTATATTTGGTTATTCCCAAAAGGCAAAGATGTTGCAAATGTTGGAATTGGGATTATTGGCAACAGCG
>CAYLKS010000093.1:0-7712 GCA_964384205.1 uncultured bacterium
TAATAAAAGAAATTAATCCCAAATTAGATGTTTTTGGTATATTAGATTTCAAACCAATAATCGTAGATAATGAACTTGACAAATACTTTAAATTTTGATATGATTTATCTAAAGGGGATACCATGTCTATTACATTCCCAAAAAAAAATAAAAAAATACTTGACAGGAGATTATATTGTAATTATAATAATGTAAACGGTTACAAAATTAGGAGTAGATATGGCTCAAAAGAAAGTAACTATATATGATATTGCAAAACGAACGGGTTTATCAGTTGCTACGATATCTAGAGTTTTAAATAATAGTGATGATGTAAAAAGAGAGACAAAAGAATATGTGAATAAGGTTATTAAAGAGATGAATTATGTTCCTAATGCGATAGCGCGTTCATTAAAGAATAAGAAGACATCTTCTATTGGGATATTGGTTTATGCAATAGATTCTCCGTTTTTTTCAGAATTAATTGCATCAATTGAGGATTTTTTTACGAATAAAGATTATCATATTTTGTTGGCAACAATTTCAGGTTCAGCAAAAAGTGAAATCGACTTATTAAATTTTCTTGTTAAAAAAGAAGTAGAAGGTATAATGTTGTTGGGGTCTTATAATGATAAAAATATATATGAAGAGTTGGAACGGATATCGAAAAAAATACCAATTATTTTAGTTGGGGATTATATCGATTTAGAGACGATTTATTCTGTTAATTCTGATAATTTAGAAGGAGCTTATAAAGCGGTAAAATACTTGATTGATTTAGGTCATAGAGATATTGGTATTTTAACAGGTTACAAGGGGCAGTATGATTCTGAGGAAAGATTGAAGGGTTATAAGAAGGCATTGCTTGAGGCGGGTATAGAATTCAATCCTAATTATGTTTTTCCGGGGGATTATAGTGTTGAAAAATGTCAAAATGGAATTGTTCAATTTATTGAAAGGAATTCTAAAATTACAGCTTTATTTGCTGTAAGTGATATGATGGCAATAGGTGCTATGACTGGCTTATTACAGCATGATTACAAAGTACCAGATGATATTTCTATAATGGGTTTTGATAATATCAAAAATGCTTCTTTTGTTTATCCTTCTTTAAGTACTGTTGATCAGAGGATTAAAGTATTGGGGAGATTAGCAGCATCATTGATGATTGAGGCATTGAATTCTGAAAAATCTTATCCTCAAAGAGTTATAAACAAAACTAATTTAATAATAAGAGATTCTACTGGATATGTAAATTCAGATAGAAAAAGAGGTTGATTATGATTTTTTATCATTATAGGAGGACAAATGAAGAATAAAATTTTTTTTATTTTGTTATTATTGTCTACAACCCTTTTTGCAGGAACTACTGGTAAGATAGCGGGGAAAGTTACGGATGCAGCGACAGGGGAGCCATTACCGGGTGTTAATGTTATTATAACCTCGGTATGGTTGGATGATATTGAAGTGCAGATGGCAGAACCTTTGGGAGCTGCTACAAACATTAATGGAGAATATTTCATTACAAATATTCCTCCTGGTGTTTATACTGTTAGATTTTCTATGATTGGATATGCAACGAAAGTGGTTAATAAGGTTAATGTTTCAATAGATTTTACTACCAGAGTAGATGTGACTTTATCGGAGGAAGCTATAAAGGGAGAGGAAGTTGTTATAATAGCGCAAAAAGAGGTAATCAGAAAAGATTTGACTGCTACTACAAGTGTTGTTAATAGTGGGGATATAGACCTTATGCCTGTTACTGAAGTTTCTGAAGTTATTAATATACAGGCTGGAATGGTAGATGGGCATTTAAGAGGTGGCCGTTCCGGAGAAATTGCTTATATGATAGATGGCGTTCCTGTTACTGATTTTTATGATGGTAGTCAGGTAGTTGAAGTTTCTAAGGATATGGTTCAGGAATTACAAGTTTTGAGCGGTACTTTTAATGCGGAATATGGCCAGGCGATGTCTGGTATTATTAATATTACAACTAAAGAATCTTTTGATAAAACATCAGGTAATGTTAATTTTTATTTGGGTGATTATGTAAGTAATCATTCAGATAAGTTTATGTATATTGATAATATAGATCCTTTGGCTATAAACAATATTGATTTTACGTTAAATGGTCCATTGGTTAAAGATAAGATAGGTTATATTTTTAATGTTAGAAATATAAATTTTGATGGTTGGTTGTATGGAAAAAGAAGATTTAAACCTAATAATATTGCATATACAGATTCATTGGGAGTTTTTCATCTTTTTAGAGATTCTTCTGGGATGGGTGATAATAAATATGTACCAATGAATTGGAGTAAGAAATTTTATGCTCAGGGGAAATTGATTTTTAAATTATTTCCAGGTGCGAAGTTTTTTTATAATTTTATTTATGATGATGTATCCTGGCAGGACTATGATAGATATTATAAATATAACCCAGATGGAAATGTAACCAATTACAAAAAAGGTATGGTTAATATTTTACGATTAAATTATTCAATAAATCCGAATAATTTTTTTGAAGCAAGTGCATCATATTATGATAAATCTTTTAAGCAGTATTTATATAAAAATCCTCATGATTCAAGATATTGTCATCCTTATTTGTTGTCAACAATGCCGTATAGTTTTCTAACAGGAGGAACAAATAATCATAGGTTTGAGAGGCAGACAAAAACATTGGTTGGTAAATTTGATTATACTAGTCAATTAAATCAGGTGATTCAATTAAAAACTGGAGTTGAATTTAAAAAGCATGAAATATTTTTTGAAGATATTACTTTAAGACCTATTGAGGAGCAGACAGATATTGATTTAACTAAAGATAGCCCTTTTATACAGACGAGAATTATGGATGAAACTACATTATATCATTCTAAATATACACATAATCCTTATGAATTTTCTGGATATATTCAAACTAAATTGGAATTTTTAGAATTGATAGTAAATCTTGGAATTAGATTTGATTATTTTGAGCCAGACGGTAAGATTTTAACAGATGAAACGGATCCGACAATATATAATCCAATAAAACCTCAGAATAGGTATCATGATTTGAATGGAAATGGTGTTCAAGATCCAGGTGAACCAGATGTTACTTTAGAAGAACGTCAAAAATATTGGTATAAAGATGCAAAGGCAAAATATCAAATAAGCCCAAGATTTGGAGCTTCTTTTCCTATATCGGATAGGGGAGTTTTCCATTTTTCTTATGGGCATTTTTTCCAAATGCCAAGATTTGAATATTTATATATGAATCCAGATTTTGAGCTTGGTTCTGGTACTGGTAATGTAGGAGTAATTGGCAATGCAGATTTGAAACCAGAAAAAACAGTAAGTGGAGAGCTTGGATTACAGCAGCAAATTACAAATGATTTGTCAATGGATGTTACTGTATTTTTTAGAGATATAAGAAACTTAATTGGTACAAGCAGTCAAGAGATAGTTCTATTTGGTGGTTCTGCAAGATATTCAAAACTTGTTAATTCTGATAATGCTTTTGTAAAAGGTTTTATTTTGTCTCTTTATAAGAGTTTTTCTGGAGGGCTTTCAGCCTCTTTTAATTATACTTATCAAATTGCAAAAGGAACTGCATCCGATCCTCAGCAAATGAGAAATGCTCTTGTAGCAGGTATATTGCCTGAGGTTCAATATGTACCATTAAATTGGGATCAGAGACATACTGTGAATCTTAATTTAAATTATTCTTCCTCAAAGTGGAGTTTTAGTTTAATTGGGAATTATGGAAGTGGTTTGCCTTATACCCCCAGACATAGTATTGATATTTCTGAAGTGTTAACAAATGCGGAAAAAAAACCATATACATATAATTTTGATTTAAGAATGGCATATAGGTTTAGATTGCTTAAATTTAATTTTGAATATTATATGAAAATTTATAATTTATTAGATCACTTGAATGAAGTAGGTGTTTTTGATGATACAGGTAGGGCTGGTTATACAACAGATTTAATTAGAGCTAAAAAACAGAATGTTCAGGAATATGTTAATACTTTAGAAGATTTCTTTTTAATACCAACACATTTTTCAGAACCAAGAAGAATTGAAATGGGTATTAAGGTAAATTTCTAAAATGGAGAGCAATATGATAAAAGTAAGATATATTTATGTTTTAGTGATTTTATTTTTTACAGTGTCTATAGGTCAACAGATTACAAAAAGTGGAAGAGAGTATAGAAGAGCGGGTATACATAATGGTAATTTAGTATCTACTGTATTTGGAAACTGGGGAGTTGTGGGACAGCCAGCGGATAAAGGGCCAAGAGGTGCCTGGCTTTACTCTACTAATGGATATGTTGGTGATGTTAGTTTAATGGTGGGTGCTGAGGTAAATTATAATGATTCTTTAAAATTTCATTCTGTGGTTATTTGTCCTGTAGATAGGCCAACAAAAAGAGCTGAAATTTCTCCTGACGGTAAGTTCTGGGGTTTTGAACCTGTGGCGGGTTATTTTAATGAAAATTATGATGGAGTTGCAATGAGCACTAATCCTGCATCCTGGCCTCCATATTGGCCGGATAAAATGAATGATCCTGAGGATCCAGGTTGGCCTGGTGCATGGAATGGATTTTTTGGTAAAAATGTGAAAAATGCAGATCAAGAATCATATTTTGTAATGGATGATAACAATGATGAGGAATTTAATTATGCAAATTATAATAATTTAGGTGTTGAGTTTAAGCCTGATCCTGATAATCCTCAAAGAAATGGGCTCGGTTTAGTTGTAAAAGTACGTGGAATGCAATGGTCTCAATTTTTAGCTCAAGATTGTATTTTCTGGTTATATGAAATTACGAATACAAGTAAATATGATTACCCAAGAGTATCTTTCGGTATGCTTGTTGGAACTTATGTAGGTGTTACAGGAACTGATGATTCTCCACAGGAATATGATGATGATTGGTCTTTTTTCGATGTTGAAAGAGATTTAACATGGACAGGAGATTATCCTAATGATAATTCAAGAAATCCTAAATGGCAAGGGCCTGTTGGATTGGTAGGTTATGCATTTTTAGAATCGCCTGGGAACCCTTATGATGGTATTGATAATGATGGAGATGCTGAGGATAATCCTAAGATACCTTCAACTGCTCCATATTTTTCTGAATCTGATTTTGATAGTGTTTTAATTTCAGCAGGTGATACTATTGTATTAATAGATGATAATTTTAATAGAACATTACTGGTTGTTCCAGATAAAGATACAACTGTTTATACAAGAGGTGCTCATATAAATATTAAACCGGGTGTTACAAAATTAGCCGAGGGTAATATTATTTTGGATTCAAAAAATCAGGAAATAGTAAATCCAAATGCTTATGATGGTATTGATAATGATTTAGATGGTTTGATTGATGAAAATTATTATCTTCATTATCATCAGATAAAGAAAGATCAATATGGTAAAATTTTATTTGATATGTTAAATCCTGTTAAATATAAAGATTATAAACATAATTTAGGTGTAAATGATCCATTAATAGATGAGAGAAGAGATGATGGAATTGATAATGATGGAGATTGGAATCCAGAATTTGATGATGTTGGAGCAGATGGCGTACCAAATACTGGTGATATTGGTGAAGGAGATGGAAAGCCAACATTAGGAGAACCTAATTTTGATAGGACTGATGTTGATGAATCTGATCAAATTGGACTTACAAGTTTTGAATATTTTACACCTGCTAATGATATAAATCTTGCAGATGATGAAGATTTATGGAAAAGATTATCTCCTGGTTATTTTGAAGTTCCTCAATCTATTCAGGATAATAAGCCTTTATATGGAGAAGATGGAGATTTTATTTATGGTACAGGATATTTTCCTTTAAGAGCAGGACAGACTGAAAGAATTTCTCTTGCTTTAGTTTTTGGGCATGATCAAAATGATCTTTTGAAAAATAGAGAAACTGTACAAAAAATTTATAATAGTGATTATAGATTTCCACAGCCACCAGAAAAGCCAACTTTGACCGCTATTCCAGGTGATGGTAAGGTTATTTTATATTGGGATAGAAAAGCAGAAGAAACTATAGATCCTGTATTGAAAGTTAATGATTTTGAAGGATATAAAATTTATAAATCTACTGATCCTGAATTTAGTGATATAAGAGTAATAACAGATGCAGATGGTAATGCTTCCGGTTATAAGCCATTAGTGCAATATGATATAAAAAATGGAATAAAGGGATATTTTAGAGCAAGTGAAGATTTGTTTCAAGATACAAGAGGATATTCTTTTTATTTAGGAGATGATACAGGGCTTAAGCATACTTTTATTGATACAGATGTTGAAAATGGAAGGACTTATTATTATGCAGTCGTAGCTTATGACCATGGAGATGCTACAAAAGATATTTTCCCGTCAGAGAATACAAAATTTATTTCTGTTTTAAATACAGGAGAAATTGTTACTGATATTAATACAGCAGCAGTTACACCAAATCCACAACCTGCTGGATATACACATCCAGAAGATTTTATAGAATTAGATGACCATAGTGGACCTGCAACAGGTTCAGTTCTTTTACATATTGTTGATGAAACTAAGCTAACAGGACATAAGTATAGATTAGAATTCTGGGATAGTTCTACTGATTCTGTTGATAATGATAATGACTGGAATCCTATAACAGATGATATTGGTAATGATAGAAATAAAGACCAAATAGATGAAGACGGTTCTCAAAATAATGGTAAACCAGACTACAATGAACCTAATATTGATAAAAATGATCTGGAAGAATTTGCACCATATACCACTTATTATAATGTTATTGATTTAAATGAAAATGCTGTTGAATTTACTGTTCCAAATCATGCAGTTGTTGTTGATTTGGAATATGAACATATTATTGATTCGACTTTTAGAATTACAGATTTAGATGGTAATCGAATATCATCAGATGCTTATGAATTAGTATCTGATAAAGGAAAAATTAAAATTTTAGATACTGAAAAATTGAAGCCAGGATTTAAATATGTAGCATATTTTTATTATTATCCAATTTATAAGAGCCCTCATATTTCTGGAAATAAATACGATTTAGAGAATGATGATTCTGATATTTTCGATGGAGTAGAATTAGTTTTTAATAATGATTGGGATGTTGTAATGGATGTTACAACTTCTGGTTGGAATGTGGATTGCCCATATTTATTTTCTTTATCAGCACCATCTATTCAGTTCGGACCTGGAGATATTTTGACTGCATTAAAATATCCATCTTCATTTGAAATTCAGTTTTTTGATGATATTGTTGATACTTCTGCGAATTATTTTAATGCAAGGCCAATTCCTGTGAATTTTAAAATTTATGATTTAACTGATAGCGAGTATGTAGATTTTGTTTTTAATGATAGAGGGTTTAAAGGAAAACTTTCAGCATCTGATGAATTATATTTATTTAAAAAAGATCCCGATGGCAATCCTGTTTGGATTTGGTTATTATCATTTAAGATGCCGCAAGATCAAAGCGATCCAGGATTTACTTTTAAAACAGGTGATAAATTGACTATAAATGTTAAAAAGCCTTTTAGAAATGGTGATGTTTATGAATTTACTACTAAAAAACCAGTTATTGATAAAAATGAAGCTAAAAAAGATCTTGATAGTATAAGAGTTGTTCCTAATCCATATGTTGTTGCGCATTCTCATGAAGCTCCTTTACCTCCAGGAATTACAAGCGGAAGAGGGGAAAGAAAAA
>CAYLKS010000094.1:0-7708 GCA_964384205.1 uncultured bacterium
AAAGAAGAGGATATGGTGAAACTCCAAAATCCAACCTATAACACAGGCTATATGCCATTAAAACGGCATATATAAAATTAAAATAAAAATCAACAAATACTGTAAAAATAAAAAACATACTCCCTCAAAAAACATACGACTCACAAACAAATCCATACTTTAAACAAATTAAAGCCAATCCATAGCAACCACTTGCATTAATAGTTTATTAAAAAAATAATAAAAATCCCTACTAAAAATTTTTTGGACATAAGTTATACAACCATTTGAAAAAAAAAATAAGAAATATAGTTTAAAATCTTTTTTATGGATACTATGCCCTTTATTTTTCCAATATTGACCAAAATTTTTCTTGACTTTATTAACATTTATTTATAAAATCAGTTAGGAAAAAAAATGATTACAAAAAGAGCATGCGGAATTTTATTACATCCTACATCATTCCCATCAGAATATGGAATTGGTGAATTAGATGATCATGCTTATAAATTTATAGATTTTCTCAAAAATGCAGGTCAAACATTATGGCAAATTTTCCCATTAGGGCCAACAGGTTACGGAGATTCTCCTTATCAATCATTTTCAGCATTTGCTGGTAATCCATTACTTATTAGTTTAAAATTCTTAAAAAAGAAACAATTATTATCCGATCAAGATTTAGAAGAATTAAAAAAACAACCTCAAGGTACTATAGACTATGGATTCATAGTCCAGAAAAAATACCCCATATTAAAAAAGGCATTTAAGAAATTCATTAAAAATCCATCTGCTGATTTTAAAATTTTCAAAGAAAAAAATCAATATTGGTTACAAGATTATTCTCTTTTCATGTCATTAAAACAATACAATAATGGTAAAGTCTGGAATCAATGGGATGATGATATAAAAAAAAGAGAAAAATCAGCAATTGAAAAATATAAAAAATTGCTAAAAGAAGAAATAGAATTTCATAATTTTCTTCAATATGAATTTTTCACACAATGGACAAATTTAAAAAAATATGCAAATGAAAACGGCATAAAAATAATAGGAGATCTGCCAATTTTTGTTGCCTATGATAGTGCTGATGTCTGGAGTAATCCAGAATTATTTAAACTTGATGAAAATTATAATCCTTATGTTGTAGCAGGTGTTCCGCCTGACTATTTCAGTGAAGATGGGCAAAGATGGGGAAATCCTCACTATAATTGGGAATTAATGAAAAAAAATAAATTTAGCTGGTGGATAGAAAGATTTAAGAAATTATTTGAATTGGTAGACATTATAAGAGTTGACCATTTCAGAGGGTTCGAAGCATCATGGGAGATACCAGCACAAAATAATACAGCCCGTGAAGGAAAATGGGTAAAAGCTCCAGGCTATGAACTATTTAATACTATAAAAGATGTTTTCGGTAAAATCCCTATAATCGCAGAAGATTTAGGATTTATAACTCCTGAAGTAGATAAATTTAGAAAACATTTTGGTTTTCCAGGAATGAAAATACTACAATTCGCCTTTGATAAAGATCCAGAAAATAGGTTCCTTCCTCATAATTATTCAAAAAACTATATAGTTTATACAGGCACTCATGATAATGATACAACTTTAGGCTGGTATAAATCCCTTGAACCAGAAATAAAACAATATGTTAAAGATTATATATTGTCAAAAAGTGAAAAAACTATTTGCTGGGATATGATTAGAATTGCTTATGCAAGTGTTGCAAACACTGCAATAATACCTTTACAAGATATCCTTTGCCTTGATTCAGAAGCAAGAATGAATTTTCCAAGTACCCTCGGAAATAACTGGAAATGGCGATATCTAAAAAATAATTTAAATAAAAAAACTGCTAATAAATTAAAAAAATTAGCAATTATTTATGGTAGGTGCCCTCAATAATCTTTTCTTTATACCAATTATATAATAACTGTACATAACTTCCCTTATAAAAATAATTCTGTAAAAAATTATGTCGTGGAAACACTTTTCTATAAAAAAAATATAACAAATCCAATTTAGAATCTGAAAAATAATATAATACTTTCAGAAAAAAATTCTTCCTATAATTCGCAAATTTCTTTATCAACTTAAAATCATCACAAATATAATCTAATGCCACAAAATCAGGCTCAAAATAAAACTTCATCATATTTATAAAAAAATTTACCATCCTGAAAACCTTTATTTTTTTGGCTATCCTAAAAAGTCTAACTCTATCAACTCTCTTATAAATAAAATACATATCTAAAATCTTAACAGGTGGCCAGCCATATTTCTTTAACCAATTAAAAATAGAATGAATAAAATGAATCTCAGGAGTAAAAGTATAATACTTCAACCCTTCAATTTCAACCTCTTCAATATGTTTTTTTAAAATATCATAAGTAATTCTAAAAATATCATTATTCCCTACCCCTGAAAAAATAGAAATTTCCCAATGAAACTCTATTGTAATATTCCCTTTAAAAAAAGTGAAATGATCTATCTTTTTTTCTTTATCTGAAAAATATAACTGCCAACCCATATTTTTTAGTAAAGCCATTACTCTATTCCTATTTTCCGGAAAAATAAATAAATCAATATCTCCAATTGGCCTACATCCTATATGGCAATAATATTTTTCTGAAAGTACCTTCCCCTTTAATAAATAAAAATCAATACCTGCTTTGTCAAAAACATTCTTTAAGCTATGTAATACCTGATTTAATACAAAATTATTCTTAACATTTCCATAAAATTTTTGAATTCCTTCTTCAATAAATGCACTGTTTTTAATATCGCTTTTGAAATTATTAATTTTATTAACATGATAAGCCACAAAAGGATGAAGTCCTCCATTTTTAATAATATAAAAAATATGTTCATTATCTAAATAATCAAAAATTTCCCTATTATGCCTTTTATTAATAATTGATATTAAAATTTCTTTTAAAAAATTATCATACAAACTATCATACATTTTTTAATTTTTTGCGAACATTTTCCCAGAATGCATCAACTCTGGGAGATATATTATAGGCAAAAATAGCAAGTATAAACCCCGCAATAATATCAGTAACATAATGATGTCTTAAATATATTGTAGCTAAAACTAAACTAATCCCAGGAATTAATAAAATCCAAAATAATTTCCTCTCAAACTTATATGAATATAATAAACTTATTAATGTAACAGCACAATGTAAACTTGGAAATGCAGCCCTTGATGAAGACGGACTAATATGAACAAGATCATTCTGCAATTTTGCCAATAAACCGCCTGAAAAATCTTTAACAAATTGGTTTGCTAAAACAATCCGTGGCGGAGCTGCTGGAAATAAAATATATAAAAAATATCCCATATAAAACGTCAATATAGTACCAAATAACACCTCTCGAGCATCTTTATTTCTCTTTTTATACAATAACCAAACAACCACAATAACCGATATTAAAAAATAATTCATATAACTTACACTAAAATATGCCGTCAAATATGGATTATAAAACTTCTGTGCCCAAACACACGGCTGTACTCCAAAAATTGCCTGATCAATTTTTATAATATAATCATGAATATCATGGGGATTAACAAAATGAATTGTATCGTGCAAATTCGTATAAATAGCAATACAAAAAATAAAAGGCATAACATCTCTTAACCAAAATAATTTATCCCATAATATCTTCTTTTTTACCAAATAATAAAAAATTAGCATAACCGCTACTGTTATAACTATTCGCCAAATACCTCCATAGAATTTTCTGGGAATTTTTTCACCAATCTCAATATAATATAAATTCGCTTTTAAGGTAATTAAAAAAGATGGCAATAAAAAAAGAATTGCAAGGAATTCCTCAAATCTCAATTTTCCTATAAAACGCAATATTCTTTTCATTACTACTTGCCTATACAAAAATTTTCAAAAATCTCATTAATAATATCAATATCTTTAACCTCTCCTGTAACTCTATTCAAATTATCAAGAACTTCTTTCAATAAAGCACTTATCACTTCAGAAGGATAATCATTTTCAATATGAATCTTAACATCTTCTAATATTCTGCTTATTTCTTTTATAATAAAAATCTGACGATTACTTATATAAAATAATTTATCTGAAATATCATTTTGTTCCTTAAGCTTTTTATACAAAAAATCCTTCAATTTATCAATATTTTGACCAGATTTAGCGGAAACTTCTAAAACATCAAAATTGCTTAAATCTATTGCAATATTCTTCCCCATATCAATTTTATTTATAACAACAACCAGTGGCAAATCCTTCAACTCATTTATAAAATTAATATCCTCAGAACTTTTTTCTTTATTAACACCATCAATAATATATAAAATTAAATCTGCATTTTTAATTCTCTCTTTTGATTTAGAAATACCAATTAGCTCAATTTCATCATTGGTATGTCTCAAACCTGCTGTATCAACCAATTTCACCAGAATATCATGAAGTTTTATATACTTTTCAATTATATCCCTTGTTGTTCCTTCTCTTTGATGAACAATAATTTCATCTTTACCAATTATCCTATTAATCAAACTCGACTTTCCAGCATTAGGTTGCCCCAAAAATAATATTTCAAATCCCTTATGCAATATATCATAATTTTCACTTAAATTTATAATATTTTTAATTTGGTCTATAATATTCAAAATTCTATCCAATAATTCATCCTTATCAATATCTATATCTATATGCTCTACAAAATCAATATCTATCTGAAACATTTGCAACATATTTATTATTTCATTTTTAATTTTGTTTATAATTTTAAATAATTCTCCCTCAAGCTGCAATATTCCAGATTTAACCTCAAGGTCAGAATTCGCATTAATAATAGCATTAATAGCTTCTGCTTTTGTTAATTCCAGTTTATTATTTAAAAAAGCTCTTTTTGTAAATTCTCCATTTTGAGCAAGCCTCAGGTTAGTATTGGAAATTAAAATCTTCAAAATCTTATTTGTTAAAAAAAAACCACCATGGGTATTTATTTCAATAATATCTTCGCCGGTAAAAGAATGAGGAGCTTTAAAATAACTTATCAAGACCTCATCTAAAATCTCATCTTCAAAATATAATTTATAAGGTAAAATGGTATTAGGTTTCTGCTTTAAAAACTTTTCTAAAGGTTTTATAAAATCTACTAATTCTTTTTTTATATCAAAGCCCGAAATTCTTATAATAGAAACACCTCCATTGCCTGGAGGTGTACTTATTGCAATAATATTATCAAACATTATTTGGAATTAGAAACTGCTTTACCTTTATAAAATTTATTTACCAATTCTTGCTGAACTATTGTAAAAACATTAAAACAGGTCCAATATAAAACAAGGCCTGCTGCTAATCCTTTAAAAATAAAAAATAAGAAAATAGGCATTATATATGCCGTCATTTTTTGTTTTGGATCTTTTATTGTCATCAAACTCTGCACAAGAGACATAACAGCCATTATAATCGGTAAAATTAAAGTTGGATCTTTATCTGCTAAATTATTTATCCATAAAAAAGATTCATTGCGTAACATTATTGTTGACGCAAAAACTCTATACAAACCAAAAAAGATTGGCATTTGAAAAAGCAAAGGTAAGCAGCCACCTAAAGGATTAACCCCTGCTTTTTTATATAAATCCATAGTGGCTTTATTCAATTGCTGTGGGTTATTTTTATATTTTTCTTTTAATGCTTCTAATTGAGGTTGAAGCTCTGATATTTTCTTTGTAGATTCATAACTTTTGTGTGTAAAAGGAAATGTTAACAATTTAATAACAAGAGAAAATAAAATTATCACCAATCCATAATTGGCAATAAATTTACTAAAAAAGATTAACATATAAGTAGTCATTATACTAAAAGGCTTTATTAACATACCGCCAAGATTGACAGTTTTCTCTAAACCAATACCAAATGATTTAAGATGTAAATAATCTATAGGCCCTAAATATACTAAAAGCTTATTAGACAAACTATATTTATTTTTAAATTTCAAGGCTGCATTATAATATTTTTTATCAAATTTACTATCTTTTTCTTTTATCTTTTTTCCTTTTAAAATAATCCCATCCGAATTTTTATCACAAATAATAGAACCCAAAAAATATTTAGATTTTAATGCTATCCAATGAGAAGCACCCGTTTTCTCTATAGTATTAATTTCTTCTTTCTTTGCAAGATCTTCTTCAATAACATCATCTCCCATTCTTGCATATGCTTTAAAATACCCTAAATCATCTTTTATATTCCGCTCTGTAACATTAATTCCACCATCCAATTCTACAATATTATTATCGATTATCTCTTTTGATAATATATTATATTCATAGTTAAGAGTATATTTTTTATCACCTATTGAAAAAACCTTCTTAACAACTACCGTATCACTATCAAATAAAACTCTTGCCTCTGCATAAAGTTTATTACCTGATTTATAAAAATTAAAATTATATTTGCTTAAATCTAAAACCCTTTTCCCATAGTAAAGCTTATTATTCAAAAAACCATTATAATCTTCGGGAATTAACTGAACAATAGAAAAAGTGTCCGATTGTACATAACTTTTATATTCTTTTAAATAAGCTTTACGTAAAACGCCTCCTTTACTCGAAAATACTAATAAATAATATTCATTTTCTAAAGTATCATAACTTATTTCAAAAGTAGTATCCTGTGAAACTACCTCTTCTGTAGAAGAAGATACAGAGTCAACTACTTTTTTAGTGTCAACTACTTCACTTTTTTCATTACTAATACTATCCTGATTCGATTTTATTGATAAATCAGAAGAAGCATTACTCTTTGCCTGTTTCAAAGTATCAATAGAAGCATTATTAATAACTTGATAATTTTGACTATTTTTAAAGATAAGTTTCTGGTATAGAGGCGTTAATAAAATTATTATTGTAACTAATATAATAGCAATAACTGTTCTTTTATCAAAATCCATAAATGCTCTCCTTAATCTAAATCATAACCACCTTTTGAAAAGGGGTTACACCTTAATATTCTCCATATACTTTTTACGAATGCAATATGTAATTTTTTATGTTCAAATTGATAAATAGCATAATTTGAACATGTTGGAGTAAAACGACATTGATTGCCAAAATAAGGCGATAAAAATATTTGATATAATCGAATAATTTTAATTATTATCTTCTTTATAACTGATTGCATCAAAAATTCTCTTTTTTAAATCCTGATATTTAAAATTCAAGATTTCTTTTCTTGTATAAATCAAAAAACCATAAAAATTATTAGCTTCTCTTAAAATAGCCCTAATCCTTCTTCTAATCTTATTTCTTACAACTGCTTTACCAATTTTTTTTTTACAATAATAATATTTCTATTAACATCTGGATTTACAAATACAGTTCCAAACTCTAATTCTATTTTTTTGCCTTTTTTTAATAAAAAAAGATCTTTCTTAACAGACATTTATACAGCTAATCTTTTTCTTCCTTTTTTTCTTCTTCTGTTTAAAACAGCTCTGCCATTTTTAGTGGACATTCTTTTTCTAAAACCATGTTTATTTCTTCTTTTTCTATTATGAGGTTGATAGGTTCTTTTCATTTTTCTATCTCCATTTTTTTAAGTTAACTTTTAATTTAAAAATCCTTAAAGCAAAATTAAAAAGACGTTTATATATAACTTAAAAACGATCTTTTGTCAAGTCTATTTTTTATAATATTTGGGAAAAGAAGGGACATGGTCCCCCCTTGCGTAAA
>CAYLKS010000095.1:0-7494 GCA_964384205.1 uncultured bacterium
TATTTTTCTGATATTAGAGAAAAATAAAAAATATTATCTTGCGTAAAATTTTAAAATAATTAGGTAGGTAAGAATTTTTTATCGAAGAAATAACCTTGTTATTTTAATTTCACGAGACCCTCAGAAAATAAAATAAACTTGTGGTAGATAAAAATGAAAATTTTAGTTTTTGGACTAAAGAGTGCGGGTAAAACTTGTTTAATTCAGAATGTATTAGGTGGTAAAAGCTGGAAAGAATTGAAATCAATTAATCCAACCGAATTTATTGATAGCAAGGAATATATTTATAGAGGACTTTTAAGAATTAATATTTTTGATTTAGGTGGTCAAGAACAATTTATTAAAGAATATTATAAGGAAGAATGGATAAATAACATTTTTTCAAATTGTTCGGCTTTTTATTTTGTTGTTGATTCATCAAATATCGTTCATTTAACAAAAGCAAAAGAAGAATTTTATAAAGCAATAAAATGTTTAAAAGATTATTCTAAAAATGAATGTAAAAAAATTACTTTAGTTATATCTAAATGCGATATTGGAAAAAAATCACCTAAAGAAATAAAAAATTTTATATTTGACCATCCAAATTATGAAAAATCTATTGAAAGTATAAATGTATCGATTCCAAAAAATACTGCAAGAAAAAATTTTGGTAATTCATTAAATGAATTAATTCCTGAAAATGTAAAATCGAAGCAAGAAATTTTGAATAAGATTTGTTTTGATTTTAATAAAAAATATAAAGCACAATATTCATTAATTTTAAATAAAAAAGATGGACTTGAAATCGCGTCAGCAATCGATAAAAATTTAATTTCTAAACGACTTCAAGAAGAACTTGAATATACATCCCTTAAAGCTCTATTATATTCAGAAGATGAAGCAAATATTTTCAAGTTGCTAAAAGATGACAAATTAATTTCGACTAATATCATGAATTTTAGACTTTGGCAAACTTCTGATAACAAAAACATTATAATTTTACATGATTTTTCCGAAGAAACAGGATTTTTCGCTGTCCTCAAATCTGAGAATTTTCATTATGATAGATTAAAATCGTCTATGGACGTAATAAAAAATAAAATAACAAAAGTTCTTAATGGATAATGGACAAATTCGAATTTTTTATTTTTTTGCTAATTAAAATTTAATATTGAATAACATGAAAAAAATACATTTAAGATATGTCGTATAATAATTAATGATAATATAGAGCGATTTCAATAACCTCAATTTCAGTTTAATAAAATTAAAAAAAAGATATTTTTTCGCTTAAAAATAAAATTTAAATGCCAAAATTTACCTAATTTTTAAAAATTGAATCAAATAGAAATAAATAAATAATTCTAATTAAAAATGAAATAAAAATATTGAAATTCTAATACATCAATTTAGAAACCACGATTTCTTAATATTTTAATATCAAATCATTCGAAATATTATAATAAAATAAATAACAATGTGATAAAAGATGGTATTACTCGAAATTAGATGGCATGGTAGAGGTGGCCAAGGTGCCATCACTGCTGCTCAAATATTAGCGGAGGCTGCATATCTATATGAAGGTAAATATGCTACTGCATCCCCATCTTTTGGGGCAGAAAGACGTGGGGCCCCAATTATGGCATCAACAAGAATTTCTGATAATAAAATTTACCGTCGAAGCCAAATTATCAATCCAGATGTTGTTATAATCTTAGATGATACACTTATTAAATCAGCTGATGTAACATCTGGATTAAAAAAAGAGGGAATTATAATAATCAATTCAAAAAAAGATAAAGGATCATTAGGATTCAATTCACTTAAAGTTTATACAATAGATGTAACATCTATTGCAGAAGGATTAAATCTTTATTCTTCAGGTTCATTAGTTCTAAATACTCCAATACTTGGAGCAATTATTAAAATACTTAAAATTACAACACTTGATAATATTAAAAAACTTATTTCAGCGAAATTCCCGTCTGATGGTGGAATTAATGCTCTAGCTGCTGAAAAAACATATAAACAAACGAAATTGGAATGAAAATTATGTCAAATTTTAAATTTAAACAACGAAAAAGGCCCATTTCATCTGTATCATATCCAGTAATTGGCGAAGCTGGAAATACAGGTTCTTGGCGGATACATAGACCAGTTTTAAATGAAAAAAAATGTACTGCAGTAAAGAAAAACGATCTTGTATGTCTTTTATGTTGGTTATATTGTCCGGAAGCGTGTATTTCAAAAACCGTACCACCAAAAATTGATTATACCTATTGTAAAGGGTGTCTGGTCTGCGTTTCTAACTGTCCCACAGGTGCTCTTACAGCTATTGAAGAATCAACTTTTAAGGAGGAATGAAAATATGGCAAAATTGTTATTAAATGGAAACCACGCTGCAGCTAATGCATGTAAAGATGTAGGTGTCCAAGTAATTGCTGCCTATCCAATAACTCCTCAAAGTCCTATTGTAGAACGATTGTCCCGATTTGTCGATGATGGAAAACTAAATGCTGAATTTGTACGAGTTGAAAGTGAGCATTCAGCTATTACTGTTTGTATTGCTGCATCAACAACAGGAGCTCGAGTTTTTACAGCAAGTTCTGCAAATGGTCTTTGTCTGATGCATGAGCAACTTCATTGGGCTGCTGGATCTCGGCTTCCAATTGTACTTGCTTGCGCAAATAGAGCTCCCGCAGCGCCATGGAATGTATGGACTGACGAACAAGACTCCATTAGCCAACGTGATACTGGTTGGGTTCAATTATACTGCGAAGATAACCAAGAAATATACGATACTATTATCCAAGCCTATAAACTTGGTGAAGACCCGGAAATTTATGCTCCCGTAATGGTCTGTTTTGATGGATATATCTTATCACACACAATGATGCCTGTAGAAACTATAGACGACTCTAATTTAATTAAAGAATTCTTACCTCCTTATAAGCCCCATACACATTTAGACCCTAATGACCCATGTATTGTCAATCTGGTTACTTTTCCATGGATAAGACACGACCCTGACAAACCTGGAATTGAAAAAATGGGAGCTTATCCTGAATTTAGATATGCATTACAACAATCTCTTTTAAAAGTACCTGAAAAATTCAAAAAGATTGATAAGGAATTTGGCGATAAATTTGGGCGATATTATGGGATCTATAAAGAATATTTGTGTGATGATGCAGAATTCATTATATTTGGAATAGGAACGCTTGCATGTGAAGCGCGCATTTCCGCAGATTTATTAAGAAAACAAGGTTTCAAAGTTGGATTAATAAACTTAAAATTATACCGACCTTTTCCAAGAGATGATTTAATAGAATTTATTACTAAACATCCAGACATAAAAGGAATAATTGTTTTTGACCGAAATTTAAGTTATGGATATGAAGGAGCCGTTTGCACCGATTTGAAAAGCACTTTATACTCTGCTCATTTTGACATTCCAGTTCATAATTATATTGCAGGAATTGGTGGTAGAAATATTACTGCCGAACAAATAGCCTCAGCTACAAAAAAATCGTGTGAAATGATATTAAAAGGTCAGATTGATAAAAAGCCTGAATGGATTAATATCGATATGGAGGATTAGATAATGAGCAAAATTTTAAAACCTAAGGATATCCCCGAGGAAGAATTTATTCTTTCCGGTACCAGAGCTTGTAGTGGCTGCGGTTTATCGTTAGCATATAGATTTGCGCTAAAAGCTCTTGGTAAAAATACCATAATCACTGTTCCAGCTTCTTGTTCTACAGTGCTTCATGGTATGTACCCATGTGCAGCTGTTAATTTGCCCATGTTAAATACAGCATTTGAATCAACTGGTGCATCGGCTAGTGGGATCAGGGCAGCACTGAACATTCTAGGTAAAAAAGACATTACTGTACTGGCTTGGGCTGGCGATGGTGGAACTACAGATATAGGAATTCAATCACTATCTGGCGCAGCTGAAAGAGGGACTGATATTATTTATGCATGCTATGATAATGAAGCATACATGAATACAGGGACACAAAGAAGTGGCTCCACTCCTTTTGGTGCATATACCACCACAACTCCTTCAGGAAAGAAGCAAAGACGTAAAAATATGCCTAAGATAATGGCAGCTCACGGAATACCCTATGTTGCAACAGCTAATGCAGTATATCCTATCGATCTTTTTCAGAAATTTAGACGAGCTAAAGATGAATTTAAAGGTGATACTCGGTACATTCATATATTTAGTCCATGTCCACCTGGCTGGGGGTTTGAACCTCAAGATTTAATCAAAATTGGAAAACTTGGGACTGAAACAGGTATTTGGGACTTATATGAGATTATCAATGGAAAATTCACTTTAAATAATATAACAATGAAAATTGTACAAGGAAAAATTAAACGAAAACCAGTCGTTGACTATTTTAGAGCACAAAAAAGATTTAATACATTATCTAACAATGCTATTAGAAGAATACAAGAAGAGATTGACAAAAAATTTCAAGAATATGAAAATTCATTTGCATAATGAAGGATTGTAAATGGAAAATATTGATAATATCGGTGGATATTCTCTTGCTCTAACCTGTAAATATAATGAAGCATTAAAAAAATTTCAAAAAGAATTAGAGAATTTCCCAGATGACCCTATCATATTATATAATATTGGTGTAATTTTACAACAACTTAAACGATATGATGAAGCAATAAATTCATTTGAAAAATCAATAGCAATAAGACCAATGCCATTCACATTAGTAAATGCTGGTATCACCTATGGTATTATTAATGAATACAGAAAAGCCTTTAATTATTTTAAAAAAGCTATAGAACTTGACAATAATTATACTGATGCTTGGTTTAATATGGCAGTGGTTCTTAATAAAATTGGTGAAACTGAAAAATCTATTGAAGCATTAAATATTGTCCTGAAAATTGACCCAAATGATATTATTGCTCAAGAACAATTACTAAAATTACGCAAAAAATTAAAAAGAATTGTTAAGAACAGTTCAAATAATTTTACTATAAAAGAGTAAATAGTTAAAAAGCTAATTAAAAGGTGAATTTTTTATTAATACATTATTAAAATATGGAAATATTGCTTTAAATGGTACTATCGAACTTAGTGATATATGTTGCGATGGCTTCCTTTACCAAAAAATTGGAATAATTTCTCATTTTCACCAAGACCATATTTTCGGGCTATTGAAATCATGGATTAGACCAAATATTTGTTTAATGACTGCTCCAACCCTTGAATTGATTAATTTATTTTATCAAAAAATTAAAATTGATAATGTAAAAATTTTAGATTTTCACAAGCCATTCAAATATGATAATTATAAAGTTGAATTTTTGCCCGCAGATCATGTATTAGGAAGCTCTCAGGTTTTAGTTTCAATTGATGGCTATCATATCTTATATTCCAGTGACTTTTTACTTACTCCTAAAACAGAAATCCCTTCTAATATTGATATATTGATAATCGATGCTACTTATGGTAGCAAATCCAATATAAGACCACCCCAAGAATTAATTTATGAAACTATTTTTAATTTAATAAATGATACACTCAAAAAGAACTTACCAATTTATATTTTTACTCATCAAGGAAAAATACAAGAAACTATGGACTTGTTATTCAATGAAATGTCTATCCATTTACCTTTTTTATTGTCCAATAATAGTTTAAAATTAGCCAAAATCTACGAGAAATTCGGACGAAATATAGGTGAATATTTTTCGTTTGATTCAGACCAAGGTGCTGAAATTCTAAAATCAAAAAATTTTATTGGATTCGTAGATTCGTCCAATATTCTATTAGAAAAACAATTTATACTAAAAAATTCTTTTAAAATTGATTTAAGCGGTTGGATTTTTAAAAAACCTTCAATAAAAATTGGAAAAAACCATTACTCAATTGCAATGAGCGCTCATGCAGATTTTAATGATCTTATGAAATACATAGAAATAATACAACCTAAATTTGTTATAACGGACAATTTCAGATTTGGATCTGCTCAGGAATTCTGTAAAGAAATAGAAAAAAACCTGCACATCCAATCTATTGCATTACCCATTAAATCAGTCTCTAAATAAAATTTTTTTTAAAATTAAAAATCAATTTAAAAATTAAAGGTTTTAAAAATAGAATTTTTTTATATTAATTAATTTTAAGTAATAACTCTAACTAAAATCACTGTCTTTTGAATTATCTTATCATTTCTTTAATATTTTTATAATTCCTATCTTAATAAATATAAATTGAGATGATAATAAAAAAATAAAAAATTTTTAATTTAAGAATTATATTCATTTACCTTTTGCTGGCCAACCGTATTCCGATAGAATACAGAAGAATATAGCAATTAATAAATGTGGAATTGCCCAGAAGAAATACCATACACCAATTGCTGCCATTATCGCACTGATAAAAAGCATTACTGAATTGACATTTTCATAATCTTTTTCCTTTATCTTTTTACTAATAGGAATAAGTAATATTGCACCTACAATTGCTATACCGCCAAAAATTATGGAAGTTACTAATGTACTTATAGCGCCTAATGGGTTTAATAATAACATAAATGTAATAAACGACATTATTCCAAAGATAATTTCAACTGCTCCGCCAACAAGTGTTAAAATCCATGCAAATTTATTTAAAGTCTGGGTGGGATCTTCCCAGCCATCCCAAAGAGCTTCTCCAGCCATTTTTTTTTTCACTATTAATTTTCTTTTTATTTTTATTAGATAATATTTTTTGAATTTTTTGATTTTTAAATATTTATTTTTTTTATATATTTTTCTGAAATTTAGAGATTTTTTCAATTCCATTGCCCGACAAAAATATATAAGTGAAATTTGTTATAGTCCCTTTTATTATTAGTATCAATTTAAAAAGACTTTTTTGGTTTTACAATTGTATTTTAAAATCAACTTTAAGGTTTGAACCAATAAAATAGGTATTTATCGACCCTTACTGGAATTCCTACTGGTATCTATTATTTACTTCAATAATTATAATAGAATTCTTCCTTCTACCCATACCAAAAGACATTTATATACAATAGAAGGATTCAGCTAGGTAGATATAATTTAGGATGTGATAATTATTCCTAAACAAAGTAGATTTTTTCAAAACATTTCAATTGAAGTGAATGGAGCTATTAGCAAGATAAAGATCCCGATTTATTGTCCCAACCCTACAGGTAATTGTATGCCCTGTAATATTAAAAAAAATGGGCATGATTATTCTGTAAAAGGCAACCCCCAGTGGTACTATTGTCTGGACTGTGGAAGACAGTTCTATACACATACTTGTGGCTGGTATACTGATTTCCAAGAGGAATTTAGGAATACTTTAGTAAAACTGTTCGAAGGTGGACGTTATAATGTCAATCAAATTAAAGCAGAATTGAAATGTTCTAATTCAACAATATCTCGCCTTTTATTACAGATAGTTGAATCTATAAATAGTTCTTCATTAACACAACTACATTGGGCCCTGCCGACACCTGCAAA
>CAYLKS010000096.1:0-7385 GCA_964384205.1 uncultured bacterium
TAACTTCTTGAAATCTATTTGATTTATGATTTCTTCCTTATTCAATTTCTTCCTTATTAGGTCTTTATAGTATAATTGTATTAAAAAGCCGATAATTTTTTATTTAATATATCCTTTACATAATTGAAATAAGTAATTGGATATTTGTATTGCCTATGATATTTTCATCAAGTATGCGCATATCAATATTGAGTACTTATTAATATTGATAGTATGGATAAATTTTATGTACTTACTTCTGCCACAAAATTTTTAATAAAAAAATCGGATTATAACAAATCTAAAACTTTTATCACAACTTTTTTTAATAAGAGGCACTACAAAAATAGTGCCTCTTATTTTCAATATTTAAATATTTTCAGAGTACTCGACCCAATAATTTTCGTCATTCTTTATATAGACATTTAATATTTTTAAATCCCAGCCTTTTTTAGCAACTGCTTCTTTTGCTGTATCAAATATCCATTTTGCAATATTCTCAAGGGAAGGATTTTTATCTTTAAAATATTCAAGAGCATTTAAATAATAATTATTCATATGAGCTATTTCATTTCTAAATTCTTCTAAAAAACTATCAAAATGCTTTCCGCCACCATTCTCATCCAATTCATCAGTTCCCACAGTAATTCTTATTTCCCATTCTTTAACCACAGGAACATTTCTGGGAGCTCTTAATTTATTAACTAATGATGCAGAAACATATGCGCTATAAGTAATTTTATACATTTTTTATCTCCTTTTTTTCTTTATGAGTTTCATAAACTTTATAAACTATAGGAATAACAAATAAAGTCAAAATAGTAGTTACAAAAAGTCCACCTACTGATACAATACCTATAGGAGCTCTTGCTTCTGATGCCGCACCTGTTGCCAATGCCAGAGGGAGCATTCCCAATATAATAGCAAATGTAGACATCAAAATTGGTTTTAATTTTAATGGACATACCTCAAGCAATGCCTCATCTACTCCCATTCCATTACGTCGCAATTGATTTGTATAATCTAAAATTAAAATAGCGTTATTTACAACAATTCCTATTAACATAATCATAGCTATCATTGCTGGAACCGAAAAAGTAGTGCCAGTTAAAACCAATGACGGAATAACCCCTATCAAAGATAATGGTAAAGTTACCATTATCAAAGTAGCCTGAGCATAAGATTCTAATAGTGCTGCAAGCACCATAAAAGTTAATAAAACTGCCATTATTGCTGCTTTGATTATATCTTTTATTGCATCTTCTAAAAATTCCATATCCCCGGCAAAAATATAGCTATATCCATCTGGCAATTTTATATTATTATCAATTCCTTTTTTAATATCCATTATAATTTCGCCCAAAGTTCTCTTTGAAATATTTGCTTTTATTTCAATCATTTCAGATCTATCCAATCGTACTATTTTTGTAGGACCTGTTCCGAATTTTATTCGTGCCACATCTTTAACTTTTATTAATCCTTTTTGTGTTTTTATAGGAATATAGCCTATTTTATCTGGATCATTAATAAGATCTGTCCTATATTTTACTTTAATATCGTATAAAAAACCTTCTTCACGATAATTAGATGCTTCTATTCCTTCAATTGCTCCACGTAATGCTATAGCCAGATGATAAACTGTAATACCGTAATCTGATAATTTATTCATATCAGGAATAATTTTAATCTCTGGTTTACCTGTTTTATAACCGATATAAGTATCAACACAACCAGGAATGGTATCCATTAATGTTTTTATTTTTTTCGAAATCATATAAAGAGTATCTAAATTTGTGCCTTTCAATCTCAAAACAATAGAAGGTTCATCTGGCCCAAAACTTCTTGGACTGATAACACTAATTTCAGCGCCTGGATAATCAATAAGTTGAATTCTTAAATTATTTATAAATTCTTTAATTTTAAAATCTCTATCGCCTTTTGGAACAAGTCTAATACCAACTTTACCGACATTTGGACCTTTAGTAAAAGGATCAAAAATACCGGCTTGTGTAAAAATTGATTTAACTTCTGGAATATTTTTACAATAATCTTCAATCTTTGTTAACATTTCAGCTGTTTTATCTAAATTAGTTTCAAGCGGGAATTGTACCCTAACTTCCAGTTCTCCCTGATCAAGCTCTGGTATAAATTCAAGACCAGTTTTTGGAGTTAGCAAAATAGAAAGAATAAATAAAGTTATAACTACAACAAATAAAACAATTCTTTTTGGTCTACTATTCAATAATGATTTCAGGCTATTTTTATACCATATTTCTAATGAATGAAATTTATTATCAAACCATCTACCAAACTTACCCTTTTTCTCAATATTTTCCGGAGTTAACATTTTAGCAGACATCATTGGAGTAAGAGTAAAAGAAACAAATAAAGAGATTAAAGTTACAATAACAACTGTAATACCAAATTCGGTAAAAAACTGCCCAACTAACCCATGCATTAATGAGATTGGCACAAACACTACAACATTAGTTAATGCAGATGCTGCAACAGCAACTGCTATTTCTGATGTTCCTTTTTCTGAAGCTTGAGCAATAGGCACACCTGTTTTAATATACCTCACTATATTTTCCAATACAATCACTGTATTTGTCACCAACACTCCTACTGTAACAGAGAAACCAGCTAAAGATAACATATTTAAACTAAAACCAAAACTTTTCATCAAAAAAAATGCTGAGATATAAGAAATTGGAATAACAACAGCAGCAATTAATGTCGTTCTAATATTATGTAAAAACAATAATAAAACTAAAGCTGTCAAAGCTATTCCCATAAAAATATTTGATGCAGTATCATTTACTGAGGATCTTATAAAATCAGATCTATCTGTAATAAGATATAATTGAGTATTAGGTAACTTCATGTTACTATTAATTTTTTCCACCTCACTCAAAATTTTTGCTGCTGTTTTGATAGTATTAGACTCTGTTTGTTGAAGGACATTAATACCAATACTATTATACTTGCTAAATTTTTCTTTATCTGGAACTGTTAAATTGAAATAATGTGTTTTATTTTCCAATTTGTCAAAACTATCTTTAATATCTGCAATTTGCGAAAGCTTAATATTTCCATTTCTGGTAATAAGCATAATATTTGATAGTTTATCTATTTGCTCAATTTTTCCTTTTACTCTAACAGTATAATTTTCAGCATCAAGGTCAAAATTACCCGCAGGAATATCAAGATTATTCGCTTTTATCATTTTCACCACATCATCAATATTCAAGCCATATTTTGCTATTTTCTTTTTATCTAATTCTACTTTAATAATTCGTTCAGATCCGCCGATAAGTTCAACATTCGCAACACCATTTATTCTACTAATCCTATTCTTTATCTCTTTATCTGCATAATCATATAATTGATGAATCGGATAAGGTCCACTTAACACAAACTCCATAATAGGCTTGGAATTTAAATCATATTTCAAAACAAAAGGTTCTTTTGCATCTGTTGGTAATTTATATTTTATTGCTTCTATTTTATCACGAACATCTTGAGCTACAATATCGACATCATTATCCATAGTAAATTCAATAACCACCATAGAAACATTTTCCAATGAATAAGAGAGCACTTTTTTTATACCAGAAAGAGAACTAACCTCATCTTCTATAACTTTAGTAATAGAATTTTTAATTTCATCTGGACTTGCGCCGGGGTATATTGTTGTTACAGTAACCACAGGAATATTAACTGAAGGGAAGAGATCAATTGGCATATCGAAAAATGCAAAAGCACCTAATAAAACCATGATCATTAAAACCATGGTTATCATAATCGGCCGTTTTATAGATAATTCTGTTAATTTCATTATCCAATCCCCCTATTTATTAATAACTTTGACCTTTACACTATCCGCTAACAGATTTCCACCATAAACCACAATATCTGTTCCTGAAGTCAAATCGGAAAAAATCTGTACTAAATTACTACTAAAAATACCTGTTTTTATATATTTTTTAAATGCTCTGTTGTTTTTTATATAAAAAATATAAGGATTATCATCATCATCATAGAATACAGCACTTCTTTTTACAACATAAGTACTATCACTCACTTTTGCCTTAATATTAGCATCAATATAAATACCAGGATTCAAAGTTTTATCTTTATTTGGTATCAAAATTTCAACTGTAAATTGACGTGATAATTGATTTGCACTTAATGAAACTTTATTAACTATGCCTGTATATACATTATTATTGTAAGTAATAAAAGAAGAATCCCCAACATTAAAATATTTTATATCATCAGTAGAAACATTAATAATCAATAAAACAGAATCTATATCTGCTACTTTTACAAGAGCAATCCCCGGAGTTGGCATCTCACCCTCATGAATATTTACCTCTGTAACAATCCCGGATATAGGGCTTTTTAATTTAAGTGCATTTTTTGATGATATAAAATCTGCTTTACTTGCTAAATATTTTGCTTTAACTTCATCAAATTTTTGTTTTGAAACACCACCAACTTCATAAACATGTTTGATTCTTTCAAATGTCTTTTGGTACAATAAATAAGCCTGTTTTGCTTGATTATATTTTGCCAATGGATTGGTGCTATCCATCTCTATAACCACCTGATCTTTTTTTACTCTATCTCCGACCTTAACATGTACTTTAGAGATTTCGTCTATAATTAATGTAGTCTTAATTTCACTTTGTTTTATTCCCTTTAAAAAACCGGAATAATAGAATTCTTTATAAAATGCTTTTTTTTGCAATTTTTCGACTTTAACAGGAAAACCTTCTTTTTTTTGAATTTCAACAATGCTACGAGATTCGTTTTTTCCTTTACTGCAAAAAACGAATAAAGCAAAAATACTCAAAATAATTATGCTAATCTTTTTCATTTTATTCCTCCTCATGATTAAAATCTTTAGAAATCACACCTAAAGCTTTTTTTAAATTTAAATCCGCTGTGATATAATCGTATATCATTTGATAATAACTAACTTTTGCACTTTTAAGATCCAGCTGTGCATCTAAAACATCAACCTCTCTTGCAGTGCCATTTTTAAAAGATTCTTCAGCAATCTGTAAACTTTTTTCAGATAACTGCACATTTAGTTCGTGTGTTTTATAATTTTCTTTCGCATATTTTAGTTGATTTAATGCATCTTTTATCTGAATTTTTACATAATCCATTACCTGAGATTTCTTTTGTTTAACACTCTCCAGTTCTGCTCTTTTCTCTTTAATTTTTCCAAAATGTTCTCCCCCAGTGAAGATATCCCATTTCAAACTAATACCTACAGCAAATACCTTATTAATATCCTTTGAACCAACATTATATTCATCATTAATTCCAAGAAATGTATAATTAGCGAATCCACCTATTTGTGGCAATAAACTTCCATAGGCTGTTTTAAGCAGATATTTACTACTATTTTCGAATAATGAAACACTTTTTAATAATGGATTGTTTGCCTTAGCTATTTTATATAAAGAATCAAAATCTTCGGCATATTCGATTTCTGGCGCCTTAAAATCACCTGATATTAACAATTCATCTTCTTGAGATGCTCCTATTAATAATCTTAATTTTGAATATACTAATTCTCTTTTTCTTTTAGCATCTGCTAATTGAGGTTCTAATTTTTGAATATGGGTCCGGGCTTTTAAAAGATCCCAATTTGAGGCAAGTCCTTCGGCATGCATTTTCTTAATAATATCTAAATGATCATTTCCTATTTTTACAGCCATTTGATAAACTTCTACAAGATGATCCATTAAAAGTGCTTGATAAAAAGTTGTTTCAATGTCTAAAATAACCTTATTCTTTGTTTCAATATATTGATAATATGCGCCCTTTTCTGCAGCACTTATAGCCCTGTTAGCATTTAATATCCTGAATCCAGTAAAAATTGGCTGACTGACAAATACACCAGTATTAAGCATTCCTACATGTTTTGGTAACTCTGATGGTAAATTTAGTTCTGACATCATTCCCTGAATTTTTTGAGCATAAACTGCCTGCATAGTCGGATCCTGTATTGTTGATAAAAAAAGCTGGCTTAATTGGCCTGGAATCATAGAAAATTTTTCAAAATCTTCTTTTAATCTATCTGATGCTGTAAAATTAACTCTATTATACATAGCAGTTAAACTAACATGAGGAAAATATAAAGCTCTTGTTTTTTGTTTTGTGCCTTTAAATTTTCTAAAATTTTCATAAGCAATCTTCAACTCTCTATTATTATCCAGACCTCGAGCAACGCAATCATTTAAAGTTAATACTTCAGCAAAACTACCAATATCCCATAAAAGGATTATTAATAGCATTAAAAAATAAAATCTTTTCATATTCCTAACTCCTTTTTAAAATTCCATACATGAAGAAATGATAAATTGAATTGGTTACCTCACTAAACTCTTCAAGTTTTTCTTGATATATATGATTAATCAAAATAGTAATGCTACCATTAAGAGATTTTAAAAATAGAACAGGATTAACAGGAGCAACAATATCGTTCTCAATAGCTTCTTCTATTCTTTCAAAGAAAAACTTATTATATCTTTTTTGAACTTTTTCAACAACCTCAATCACTCCGGATAGTACATCAGAAGATGAACTGAGAATAATTTTATAGACACTATAATTTTTACAATTAAATTCTAATGAGTAATAAATATAATCATATATGAATTTGTTAAAATCTTTAGCCTCTTTTAACGTATTTAACAAAAATTCATAAAACTCTTCAATAGCATATTCTAAAGTATTTAAATATAAGTCTTTTTTATTTTTAAAATATCTATAAATAGTACCTTTACCTACTCCTGCATTTGCAGCTATTTGATCTAAATCAGCATTATGAAATCCTGCTTTTGAAAAAATATCCATTGCGGACTTTAGAATACTTTCTTTACGTTTTAGTTGCAACGGTGTCAATTCTCCAATCATGCTTCCTCCTTTTTTAAAACTAAAAAGTTTCATTTTTTAATACTGACCAGTCAGTTCTATTATATTTATTTTTGATAACTTTGTCAAGTATTTTTTTAGTTAATTTTCAAAAAAAATATTAATATTTGACATTTCCCAAGCCATAATTATATTAAATTAAAGACATTAATTGCAAAAAATACAAGGAGGAATAATTATGGCTTTTAAAGCCCTATATTTATCACATGCCCCTGATGCTGATTATACAAAGCATAGAAGTTTTATCAATACAGGGAAATACAAGCTCTGGTCAGTTGTTGTAAAAAATCAAGAAGAAGCTATTAAGGTTGCAAAAAAACTATATGAAGAAGAAAAAATAAATGCCATAATACTATGTCCTGGTTTTACTCATACCGATGTAGCAGAACTTTTTCAAGAATTAGAAGGGAAAGTAGCTATCAATGTCTCAAGAGGAGATGGACCAAGCAGTA
>CAYLKS010000097.1:0-7314 GCA_964384205.1 uncultured bacterium
GAAATCCGCCAATTTGGCGAATACCGCACCAAACGCCTCATATTGGAGGCGTGGAATAAACTTAATAATTTAGCGGAGAGATAATTATGATGGCTTACGACTGTAAAGATTTAAACTTTGTGCAAAATTTCCATTCCAACGACCGCGGCCAAACCCACTGCACCGTCTCCCCCAAGGCGAGACAAGAGATTTTGCATAGATTGCTGGAATTAAATCTGAAAATTGCTAAAAAAGAAATTAAAAATTTTGAAGTAGGAGTTTTAAAATATGGGCGAAAGCGGAATTAAGATTGAAGAAATTTCTATAAATATAGATTTTCCTACTGAAATTTCTATGGTTTTAATGCAACCTTATGTAAAAAACTGCTTTACAATTGATGCTCCTTTTCGTTGGAAAGAGGATTTAAAAGAAGTTCAAGTTAAGAGAATATTGAATACTTTAGAAATAGCTCAAAAATCTAAATCTTATTTTATTGTTTTCCCCGAGTATTCAATACCTTATGATGCTATTGAAAAAATTGAAAATTTTATAAATTCTAGTGATTATAACCCAACTATCATAATAGGAGGAATTGAAGGATTAAATAAAGAACAATATTTAAAACTATGTGAATCTTTTTCAACAATAGATAAGATACCAGAGGACTATGAATGGATTAATTGCTGCATCACTTGGGTGAAAGATCAAAAAGGCACTATAAACCGATGGGTTCAACCTAAATTAAATCCCGCTTGGCCAGAAAAAAGTATAGCACATGATCAAATGTTTAAAGGTGATAAAGTTTTTTTATTTAAAGGAAAATGTCATAGAAAAGCTTTTAGATTTTTTTCATTAATCTGTTTTGATTGGATTGGCAAGAAAGAAACTAATAAAATTTCGGGTGTCGTAGATAGCATTAATGAGATTTTTAGTGAGAATGGTGAAGATGCAAAACCAATACATTTAATATTTATCTTACAACATAATCAGGATCCAGAACATTATACCTTTTTACAAACTGCCCGTGATTTTTTTACAAATAGCCATTGGACATTTGTAAACACAAAGGAGTGTACTTTAATATTTGCTAACACTGCTGGAGGAGAAAAGCCTGGTAATTATTCCGAATATGGAGCTAGTTGTTTGATTTTCTCTCCTAATACCGTTTATGTAAATAAGGGATGCCCTCCTTCTTTTAATATTATTGGTAAAAAGTGTAATCCTAATAGGAAGTCGTCATTAGGCAACTGTAAAGAGGCTGTATTTAGAGAAAAAGGGGCGTGTATATTTTCTTTTAATTTAAAATTACCAGAGTTTATTAATAAAGAGCCTTCAGATAAAACTTTTCCCTTAGAAAATGCTTTAGTTTACTCAATAGATAATAATACGAACGACCCCCGCGCTCCTAATAAGCCTGTACCGGCAGTAGTTAAATGGGTTAATGATAAAATAGATGAAATATCTCCACCTATTCCTATTGAAGATGAAAATCTAAAAGACGGCACTTCTGAAGAAAGATTATATTGTCAATACTGTAAAAAGATAAAAGGTAGATTCAATGAAGTATGTAAGAGAATTAGATATAGTGATAGCAAAATTTTAGAAAAGGCTCTTCTTTTAGCAGCTTCAAATATCACAGAAGATTTTCACAATTCTGGATTGTCTGATATAACTGTAGTGGATTTATGGAAAGAAAGCGCTAAAAAAGCACTAGAGGGAATTTTATACTCTATCTCAGTTATTTCTGTTAAATATATCGATGCTATCGAAAATACTTTAAAAAATGAAAACATTCATACAATTTTTAAGTTAAATTTGTCTAACAATCCTCATTATGTTGTAGATGTGATTATCATTTCAGGAACTTGCCAAGATATTTTAGAACGTATAAAGCAAGTCAAAGATATCTTAAATTGCTCGCTATACGAGAGTGGTCGCCGTAAGTTATTGTTTGTCTTTTACACAAATGATTTGCTAAACAAAATAATTTTGGAAAAACGCCTAAAAAATATACATGAACCAGAAAATTATTTTAAATGGATTAAATACAGTGAATTCTCTAACGCAATTGAAAAGAATTTTAAAATTGGAAAACTTAAAGAAAAAATCCAGAGTTTAATAACGGAGGTTTTAAATGATACCTGAGTTTATTGAAAAAATAAGCAATATACTAAAAGATTTTAAAAATTTACAAATTAAACCTATTGATATGCCTCCTCTCTTTTTACAGGTTATAACTTATCCTGAAATAGCTGTATTTGCTACTTTTAATGGACAACCTAACAAAACTTATGAAGAGGCATTAAGAAAATTCCAAGAACTTTATTCAAAATATCCTATAGAGTGGTTAGATTATGACCTAAGTTTAGTCCTATGTATACCACCTAACCAATTTTCTATCCCCGAAGATTTACGAATAAAAATTGTTCAAGACGGATATTTTTGTAGAAAATTTGTAATTGATTTTAATGAAGATATAGAAAAACAACTTGCTTCTCTTCCTTTTTTACCTTTAAGGTTTGAAAAAATTTTTAAAAAGCCATTATCAGCACAAACTTTTTTAATGGAACACGGATTAAATACGAAATTGGCTCAATATTTGTCTATTCCTCATAGACGAAGAGCTTCTAAAATACTAGAAGAATGTCTAAATGGATCTCTAGGAAATCCTAATTGGGAAAAACAAAAAGTAAAAATTTTAAATAACGTTCCCTTTTCATCTTCGCATCTAACTTCAGTAAGATTAAAAAAATTAATAATTTCCAATTTTCGCGCTTATACAAAACAACATGTTTGTGACCTTGATGCAGATTTGATAATTTTATATGGTCGTAATGGTTTAGGTAAAACTTCTTTTTTTGATGCAATTGAATTTGCGTGTACAGGAAGAGTTGCCAATTTAGAAAGAAAAACGAAAGGAGACATAAGAAGACTTAAAAAAGTATTAAAATATTGGGATTGTAGAGATTTTAAAGATGTATATGTAATTTTAGAAGGTATTAAAAAGAATGAAAGTTTTAAAATAGAAAGAAATTTAGGAGAAGAAAACTTTGGGTCTTTAAATGGTGTAAAAAAGGAAAGAAAAGAAATTTTATCTTATTTAACAGATTGTAATCTTTCTGATTTACGAATAGAAAGGTTTGTTCATCTTTTTAGAGCTACACATTTTTTTGGACAAGAATATCAGCCTTTAACTGAAAACGTTCATAAAGAGTCAGTAATCCCTGGAGAAGAAATTTCTCGTATGCTTGCCATTCAAGAATATGAAGAGGTTATAAAAAAGACGGAAGAGATTTTAAATATAATCAAGAAAGAAAAGACTAATTTAACAAAAGAAAAGCAAATATATATGCAGTATATAAACAAAATTCAAATGGAAATTGAAAAATTAGAATCATCTTTAAAAACTTGTGTATCATCCGAAAAATTTAGACATATAAAAGAATATTTAACTGAACAGATAACAAAAAAACTGAGTTTTAAAGAACTAATTTTAGAAGACAAAAATATTCTTCAAGAAATAAGAGCTAAAATAAAGAGTATTGTTGATGAGAAAGAAAGAAAAAGAAAAATAGCCATTGAACTTAATAATAAAATTATTTATTTGTCTTCTATTATTCAAGAAATAGAGAACTACAAGTTAGAATTAAAAGAATCTAAATCAATATTAGAAAGTTTAGAGAAAAAATTAAGTAAAAAAGAAAAAGAATTACATACTTTAAAAAATGAAATTGAAAGCAAATTGAAAGAAAAACTTGTTCTTAAGGCCAAATATCAAAATCTAAATTGGATTTTTAATAACCGAGACAAATATTTTCAACTACAATCTCAGATTAAATTAAAAAATGAAACAATAGAAAAGCTTAACGAAAATTATAGAAATATAGAAATAACGATATGGGAAAAAGAAGAACAGATTAATGAAATCATAAAAAAAATAGATAATTTACAATCAAAATTAAACAAATTATCTATATTACTAGGAGACATATTTAACTGCAAAAAATATATTTCTCAAATTGCAGAGCTACAAAATCAATTGTCGGAAATAGAGTTGATAAAGAAAGATGTTCGAAAAGAACTAAATAATAAGAAAGAAAGTTTTAATGCTATAAAACACAAATATCATCTTTATGAGAGAGAAGTGCTACAATTACAAAAATATCAAACGGAATTAAAAAATTTACTAGATAATGTGGAAAGATATATAACAAGTAATGTCTGCCCAGTATGTGGGAGCATTCACAAAACACGAGAAGAATTATTAAAAAAATTACAATTACAAAAAGGCATTCAATCAAAAGAATTAAAAAATGCATTACAAAATTTTAATGAATATAAAAAATCAAAAGAAAACTTAGAAGCAGAAATATGGGAATTAGAAGAAATGTATAAACAGATTCTAGAAAAAGAAGCAAATATTAAATCCCAGATTAACTTTATTAATCAAGACATTAATAACATTTATGAAAAAGCAACTTCCATAGAATTAAAGATGGAAAATATATCTGATCTAACAACTCTTGAACAACAGATATTAGCTAAATATAGCCATATAGAAGATCAAATTAATTTTTTGAAGAAAACTCTTACTACTTACAAAAAAGAAAAGGAAAAGTTGCTTACAAAACAAGAAAATGTGCATAAGGAGGTAAAAAAAGAAATGAAAGAGAAAATAGAACTAGAAAATATGTATAACAATCTGAAAAATGAATCTTTATCTAGACAAGTTTCTTTCGAATTATGTAAAGAAGACATTCAAAAATCTTTAGAGAAAATTACAAAACAGATAATAGATTTGAATAATGATATAAAAAATTTACAAAAAATGTATGATCTAAAAAAAGAAAAAATACAATGCCTTTATAATGAAAAACAAGCATTAAAAGATAAAATTGAATTTTTATATTCTCAGATTACTGAAAAGCAAGAAGACATTTATAAAATAGAAATTTTGGGGAAACAAATTGATGTAAATGTTTACCAAATTACTAGCAGACATCTTAATAACCTTCTAAAGCAGATTGAGAATGAAATTGTAGACTTTAAAAAATTGTATGAAAAAATACTAGATTTTGAAATAATTTTAGATACCTCTCAAAAATCTGCTTTATTAGAAAAATTTATTAATGAACAAGAAAATTTTAAGAGAGAATTAGAAAAAATTAAGACGAAAGAGAGCGACTTAGAAAGGTGGAATGATTTTTTCCTTAAAATACAAGAAAAGATAAGAGATACCAAATTTGAAATTATAAACAACTATATTAAAGATTATGGACCATTAGCTTCTGTAATTCAAAGTAGATTACGTCCTATTTATGGAATAAAAGGAATAGAGTTAGAGCCTCAAAAGAAAGAGGGTAGTATATTAGTAAAAGCAAATAGAAAAAATGGTGAAACATTATATCCTAGTGAATATTTCAGTGCTTCTCAACTACAGATAATTGCGCTTAGTTTATTTTTAAGTGCGTCAATAATACAAACTTGGTCAGCTTTTAGTCCCATTTTACTTGATGACCCTGTAATTCATTTTGATGATCTAAATGCTTATGCTTTTCTTGATCTTATAAAAGGAATATTTATCTGTCTTCCAGAAAAACAGTTCATTATATCTACTTGTGAAGAAAGACTTTTTAAATTAATGAGACAAAAATTCGATTCTCAAAAAATGGAAAAATTAAATAAAAAAGTGAAATTTTATATTTTAAACCCTAGTGATGAAAAAAGGTTGGTCGAGGCATCGTAATAAAAACAAAGCTATTTCTGTCTCACTATTCCAAGAGGACAAACCCCGCCGCGCCCACCTCAAAGCCGAACTAGACGCCTTTTACGCAAAACTCTACAGCTTGACAGAGGAAGAACTCCGTTACATTCTTGACCCAAAAGATGTGTTTGGTGAAGACTACCCCGGCGAAACATTTCGGGTTTTAAAAGAAAAAGAAATAAAACAGTTTGGTAGTATAGAACTAAAAGATTGGTATTAGAAACATGGAAAAGATTAAAAGGAGATCTTAATGACTTTTAGCTTCATTGAGGGCATACCTTACACTTTAGCAAATGAAATTCGCTTAGAATACGAAAGACTTCTTAATGACTTGCGATTTATTGTTGAAATAAAGAAAAATTTAGCTAAATGGGTAAAGGAAAATTATGAATTAATAACTTTTTTATTAGAATTAAGCATTTTTTATCGCCGAATAATAATGCCGTTAAGAGGTACGGCTGAGTTTGGGTTAGAGTTGCCACACTCTCTGATTGTAGGTTCAGACACATTAAATAAAGAAGAACTTGAAAATATTAAATCCCTTGTTTCAAAATTTGAAAATATAATTTCTAAATATGGAATAACTTCTGGGCTGTTAGATTTTGGCGATGTTGAAGAATTCTTATATAAATTAAAAAAATTTGAGCAAGACTCTAGTGAGTACGCCGACTTGGAAGAGCCCATTTAAAAATAAAGATTTATTGAGGAAAGATATTGAAAACTTTTTGAAAAAATACAATAGTTTTTTACCTCAAAAATTATCTAAAATTGCGATATTTTTTGAAATAACTTGCTACAATTATATCATCAAATTTTATAGAAATAGTAGCTATTTGGTTGAGCCTAAAAATTTAGACGAAAAAAATGGTGCCTTTAGATATAAATTAAGCCCCACAGGCTATCCAGAGAATTTCTCCTATTTTCTTGTAAAGAAAACTTATCGATACAGAAAAAATCCCAAAGAGTTTTTATATGAAGTTCGCCACAATATACCTATCCAATCATACCATGACCCAAATATTTTTGTGATACCTGATATCGTTATATGTGATGGAATATTTAGAGAGAAAAAGGATAAAAGATATTATAAAGGAATGCGCAAATTAGTATTTATACCGCGAGATCATGTAATTACTTTTGCTGAAGTTAAACACTATAATCCTTCACCAGAAATGATTTTCAATTTTGTTGGATTAGTGAATGAATTAATGCCGTATTTATTGAAACCTATTGAAAAAACTTATGATAAAAAATTACCTAAACATCTAGCACCTACCTTAATGATTTCAGGTAAAGGTAATTACCATGCAAGTCTCATAAGAAAAAGTTTACAGAAAAGGTATATCGTAAACATTATTCTTGGACTTTTTTCGTGGCCATCTCAAGTATATGGAAGACAGCATGTTAATAAGTTATTAACTATAAAAAAATGAAGACCAGAGTAAATATTAAACGCATAGTATATTGTGAACCTTATCCTAAAAGTGTTTCAATGGAGGTATTTGTTAAAGAAGGGATTAAAAAAATTGACATTATTCCTTTTGAAGGCGTAAAGTCTCCAAGTTTTTTCC
>CAYLKS010000098.1:0-7289 GCA_964384205.1 uncultured bacterium
ATCGCCACCATTATTGACAATAGTTCCTGCAGAAACCTTAATTTCTTTTAAAACTATTTTATCCTTTATTTCTGTTTTACCTCTTTTTTTTGAGAGATATTGGCAAACAGCAGCCGGTGTTATTCCAAGTTTTTCTGCTGCTTCTTTTTGTGTTAGTCCATAATCTTTTATCATGCTTTCTGCTATTTCTTTGCGTATAACTGGCAACCCATTCCACATCATGTATTCACAGCTTGTTCGTTTCATGCATTTAAGAATCAAATGTTTTATACTTATAATTAACGATTGTTTACCTTTGTGTTATATTTGTTGCAAAATACAAAAATCAAATTATTTTAATAAAAACTTTCACCTATTTTTCTAAATATTTTGAAATACATTTGCTCTTGCTCCTCATTGCATGGTTCCATATCAAAGGGGTTGGATTTTAATTCGAAATTATTTTTGTTATTTATTACCTTTTTATCAATATAGTTTATATATCGTTTATAATTTTTTTCGCTGTATTTTGTTGAATATAAAAATCTAAAAAACGGTGATTCTGTAGGTGGTTGAGTACTAATTTTTATATTAAGTTGAAAGTATTTCTTTGCATTTTCAAGATCATTAATGGAAAGATAAAGAAAGGGAAGAATGTGAATTAAATTAACCCATTGAAAAAAAATCCCCTCCCTACTCATGGGAAAGACATAATGATTCAGTTCTTTTGATAAAAAATTTTCTATGTTGTTAATTAATAAGGAAATTTGTTTTTTATCTTTTATCCATTTATCTTGGCTTACATATTTGTAGAAGTTTTTTATTCCATAAAAATAATTAATTCTTTCATCAAAATTTTTTATATTAAAAATTTTACGTCGAAAAACATCAAAATCTGTTGATATTGGAGGTATTATCACTCGGACGGTTGGAAATTTTAAAACTTTATTTGTAAAGTCAACAGCAAAGATATCCCAATTATTTTTTTTGCATATTTCGATAATTTCCTTAACATCATCATAACAATCATTGTTTTTTGAAGATTTTAGATCATCTATTGATATTTTCTTCCCTTTTTCTAAAAAGGTTAAATCACCATAATAGTCATATTCTCTTGTAAGATATTTGAAATCATTATCGGGACCTACATATTTATTTCCTAAATCAATCCAAGATTCGTATAAAGTTTGTAATTTTTCAATATCTTTTATTCCTGAGCTGATCAAATCAACATATTCTGTTAGGGTCCTTATTATTGCCTCATTTATATCGAGATGAGAGCCAGCATCTATTCTTTTGTAATGGATGTTTCTTAATAATCTGTTTTTGCTGTCATCCAGATTGTGGTTAGTGAAAAGTATCCCAACAACAGGTATTTTAGAATTTAAAGAAAAATCCTTCATTTCTATATCTATATTTAAATTTTTTAATAATTTAATATATCCTTGAATTTTTGCATTTTTAATAGATTCTAATTCAATTGTAGGGCATATAATTTTTTTTGATAAAATTTCATAAACTGCATGTCTTTCAAAAATTTCGCACGAGGCTTGAGTTATAGCTTCCTCCAAAGTATTTCCTGATGCCAAACCGTTTGACATGCTTAATATTTCAATAAGGTTTATTGGTAATTTTTCATATTGATTTTTATTTAATGAATATGCGTCAGCAACGGCATCGAGCAAATGCTCATTTTTTAAAATATCATAAGTTGTTTTCGAAATTTCCTCATTAAAATATTTCAATACATTTTTGTAAGTGACTGATTTATGATTTTTAACTTTCTCAAATCCGTTTAAAAAAGATCTGTCGACAAGAGTTGTCATTAATTTTTGAAATTTAGATGGTTCTCTAGGCAATGGTATCTTCATTAAAATAAATCCCGCGGAAAAACGTTCAGCCATTTCAGCATAAGCACTAGCTTTAGCAAGCAACTTCGAAGTTCCTTTACCACACTGGCTCCATCCTAAAACTTCGATAGACGCTAAGCCCGTATATATTGACAAGTCATTTGATGTTAGAACTTGCTCCCTATAAGAAATATCTAAACCAAGTTTTTTAAATCCTTCCTTAATTCTAGCAATTGTATTTTCTGGACTATCACATTTATATTCATTAAAAATTTTAGGTGAACTTTTCAAAATCATTATTGGTTGAATATAAGAAACAGTTTATAAGATTACTTGATACTATTATAATTAATTTTAGCATCATTTAAAAATTGTAAACTTTTCTTAAAATCTGATTTTTCAAAACATTCTATAGCTTTTTGTTGATAGATTAAAGCTTTTTTAAAATTAGCTTTCTTATTTCCGCTATAATATTCCTTAGAAAGTTCCAAATAAAGCCTCCATGATTCTTCCATGTTTTGCAAAATATTATTTACATCTTTTAATGGTATTTTTATTGTTTTCTTTTTCCAGCATCTCAATATTGGAAAGCCTATCTTTTCTTTTTTAGAGATGTGGTAAGAATTAAATTCCTCAGGAACTTTTAAAATAATATCTTTTTTGTTACTGATCCAAAACCAAGTATGCATCCCTCCATATTCTCCAAAACCATTCCCAGATACATCTTCGTTATCAATAGGAACTATCCTGAGTACTATACTTTCTTTTAAGGATCTTCCCACTGCTCCAGGTTGTGCAATTATCCATCCGTTTTCAGGACAATAAAAATCTGTGATATAATGTTGTGAATCTAGCCAAGTGTTTTTACTGTAATAAGATGGCGAGACAATCAAAACTCTAGAAGGAATGCCTCTAGATCGTAGTAAAGATACTATGAGATTAGCATTCCCCGCGCATGCTGCTCCAAAAAACAATGCTGAAACTGCATCTTCTAATTGTAACCACATTTTATTTGAATAAAAAATTTTTCTAGTGACATAATACTTTGCAAATGCTCTTTTAATAGTATTAAAAAATAAGCCATGATAAGCATTCCAATATACTACTTTTTTTACAAACCATATTAAATCATCACTAAATCCTTTTAAAAATTTTGACATGATTCTTATATAAAGATTATTGGATTGGATTGATTTGGTTGGTTTTAACCATTTCTTTATATTTATAGGCAATTCATTTTCTTTTGGAAAGAGTATTTTTTTATCAAAACCTTTGAAGATTTCTTTCTTTACCAGAACATCGTATTCTAAGATTATTTTTACTTCTTCATCTTTTTTTAGAGGGCGCAACCTAATCTTTATTGTGTTATTGCCATCTGTATCTTTATCAATTTTGTAAGATGCATATTTTCCTTTTATGTTAAAAAATAGTGGAATTTGATTTTTATAGATAATTGGAATCGAATGAATAATATATTCAGATTTAGTGTTACTTAATGCTTTAATTTTTATAATATGTTCTCCTCTTAAAAGGTAAAATTTTACTATATCGCTATGCATCTCTTAATATATAATGTAAAACAACTTTATAAATATAAACAAACTTCTTGTAAGGTATTTAAAGAATTTTGAAAAATAGTTATTCTTCTTCCTCTTCTTCCTCTTCTTTCTTTTTTATGGAAAGAAACTTACCATAGCTTAGAGAGTCATGTACCGCCATTATGTTTCACTCCATACTAATATTGTAAGTTACATTATTTATAATTTTCGTATAATTTTTCCAAAAATAATAAAATGATAATTTCATAAAATATATAACATATAACTAAATTTTAAAAAGTATATGAGAGTCTTACTTTTAGGCCCATTTGTTTCAAAAAATCGAAGATTGGCGCCACCTTTAGGATTAGCATATATAGCCTCATGTTTAGAACAAGAAGGATATGATGTAAAAATTATCGATTCTTTAGTATTAAAATATGGTTTGAAAGATATTATAAATATCATAAAAAGAAGTAATCCTGATGTTGTCGGAATAAGTACAGCAACTCAATTTATCAGTGATGCATATGAAATTGCAAGAATTTCTAAAGAACATAATCCAAATTGTCTTGTTGTTTTAGGTGGCCCTCATCCAACAGCCCTTCCAATAGAAACATTACGTGGCAATAAATTTGTCGACGTTGTCGTTAAAGGTGAGGGGGAGATAACTTTTTTAGAATTATTGAAAAATAAGGAAAAAGGCAATTTTGATGGTATAAAAGGCATTTGTTATAGGATTAATGATAAAATTATTCAAAATGAAAATAGACCTTTTATTAATGATTTAGATAATCTTCCATTTCCTGCATATCATCTTTTACCTATGAACAAATATAGAGAACGCAGAAAGCTATCAATCAAAAAATCAGGAAAAGAGTATGGAGATATCTTTGGTTGTATCTCTTCATCTAGGGGTTGCCCATATAACTGCTCTTTTTGTGCATCGAATGTCATATGGGGCAGAAAATGGAGGCCACGTAGCGCTGAAAATATTGTTGAGGAAATGAAGTTATTAAATGATAAATATCATGTGAAAAAAATTTATTTCGCTGATGATTTAACAACTCTCGATAAAAAAAGAATGGAGAAAATGTGCAAACTTATAAAAAAAGAAAAAATTGATATCTTGTGGTCTTGCCCTTCCCGTGTTAATTTAATAAATGGCGAATTGTGTTATATTCTTAAAAAAGGAGGGTGTAAAACAATTGGTTTAGGTATAGAATCTGGTGTTCAGAGTACTTTAGATTTTTTAAATAAACATATAACTTTGGACCAATCAAAAGCAGCTGTAAAAACTGCAAATAAAGCAGAATTACAAACAGAAAGTAATTTTATAATTGGAGTTCCTGGAGAAACCAAAAGTATGATTAATCAAACCATATCTTTTGCTTTTTCAATCAATTTAGACTTTGTAAATTTTTCAATTTTGACACCATTTCCAGGAACAAAAATATATAATTATGCTAGAGAAAATAATTTATTATTAACAAAAGATTGGTCAAAATATACAACTCTTGATCCGATAATCAAACTCAAAAACATTACTCCTTTCGAATTAAAATTATTTTTTATAAGAGCTCACTTAAAATCAATTGTAAATAACTAATTCTGCTTTTTCCCATAAGAAATAAACGACATTTTCCTAATATATGAAACTTTATATTTTTCTTTTTTAAGGAACTTTGCTGCATAATTTAATCTATAATTGATTTCTCTTTTACTTACTTTAGGTTCAATTTTTTCTGATTTAGTGTGCGGCATCGCTGAAAAAGGCAATATTGTTCCCGAATTCGGTTTTATATCTACTATGTAATCAAGATTTTCAAAAAATTCTTCCCTAGTCTCAGTTGGAAAACCTAACATGTAATGTATATCAATTTTTAATTTAGATGAATTTTTTTTCAGTTTATTGAGATCTTTCTTTATTTTTTCAGTGTCTGAATATCTATGCATTAATTTTAATATTCGACTGCTACCAGATTGGATAGGTACATCTATTCTAGTTATTTTATTTCTTTTAAATATTTCTTGCAATTCATCAATATATTTTGATATCCATTTTGGTCTTAATCCCCTTATAAATATTTCATAATCCCCAGGTATTTCTGTTAAATTATCGAGGAGTTCAGGAAATGTCTTATCGATGTCCAATCCATATGATCCTGTGTCATCTCCAGTAATCAGTACATATTTATTGCCTTGATTTAAGCCTTTCATAAATTCTTTTTTGCATTTGTCTATTGGTTTACTTTTTAACTCTCCAACGGCTTTTTTTACTACACAAAATGTACAATCACCTAAGCAACCATTTGAAATTTTTATCACATATGGTTTTTTAACATATTGATGATACAATATTGAATATTTTGTAAAGAAGTTTCTGTAACCATAGTTTTTTATAATCTCTTTTAGCCTATTATAAATATATAATTTTGTAGGATTCTGTTTAAAATCCTTAATTAAAGTAGTTGCATCTTCTATTTCATTGAATTTTATTTTATTTTCTGGAAATAAATTGTCTATGTAATTTAGATCTTGAGTAGATAGTATTTCGCCATTAAAAATCTTCAAGATTTCTTCTTTATTTGTGGCAGGTAAACATCCCATTACTACAAATCTGCCAGGATATTTCTTAAGCTCATTTATCTTTTTTAAACTATCTTTAACATTTCTTTCAACAACTCCACATGTTAAAAAGATTATTAAATCAGCTCTTTGTGGTTTATCAGTTAATTCATAGCCATTTTTAAGAAAATAATTAGATATTTTAGTAGCTTCTAACGATCTCATTTCGCAACCGTTTGTGGTCACATAAATTTTCTTCTTTAGTGCCATTTTTTAGTTGTAAGCCAATCTCTGTTTTAAATATTACTATGTGCCAATTTTCCTTTCACAACCTTTTTTAAATCATAACCCTTCTCATTTAGCTTAAACCATGTAATAAAGATAAATATGTCGTTTGAACCCTATGAATGGCAAAGCAGATTCGTAAGAATTTATCGAGGATCTGGTGTTGTCAAAGCATTTGCTGGAACTGGCAAAACATATGCTGCAATCCTTTTGATTAAAGATAGGAAGTATGATAAGGTTATCGTTGGAGTTCCTACTCGTAAGCTAAAAGATCAGTGGATTGAAGAGCTTAAAAAACATGGTTTAGACAACGTTTTAGTTGAAACTTTTCACATTCTCTCTAAACCAAGATCAAAAGGATTAACCTGTGATCTTTTGGTTGTTGATGAATGTCATCGCAGTGTTAGTCCGATATTTCAAAGAATTTATGACAATATCAGTTACAATCATATTTTAGGTCTTTCTGCAACACCAAATAAAAGAAGTTTAGATTTTTGTGGCAGTATAATAATAGAAGTGCCACTGAACGAAGCACAAATTGCAGATTTCACAGTATACTTCCATTCTATTTCTCTAGATTCTATTGAGCAAGATCAGTATGATGAGCTTTCTGAAAGCATTAGCAGACTGTTGGGTCGAATGCGTGCATGTAATGACGAATCAGAAAAATGGCGCTTTCGCGAAAGACTAGATTCAATGATTTTTAAAAGACGCAGTGTTGTTTATAGTGCAGAGGCAAGAATTCCTTATGCTGCTAAGTTGATTAAAGATTGTAGCGATAAGCCCACTCTTGTTATTTGTAAAAGAATAGAACAGGCTAACAGACTTTCAAAGATTACTGGATATCCTGTATATCACAGTGAAAAGCCTGATGAAAAAGCCCTTGATGCTTTTCAAAAAGACCGAACCCCTGTTTTAATTTCGGTAGGCATGCTCTCAGAGGGATATGACAAACGCAATATTGGTTGTCTCATTATAGTTAGCACTGCCATTACAGAAGCATATCACATTCAAAGTATTGGTAGGGCTGTAAGATTACCAGATGATGCTGAAATACATATACTTCTTG
>CAYLKS010000099.1:0-7088 GCA_964384205.1 uncultured bacterium
AATTTCTATATTTGTTTTTTAGTGAAAAGAATGAGAAATATTTATCAAGAAGGCTTGGGTATTCTGATATATTGATGGAGGTGTTTAGACAATGAAAAAAATGGGAGTGTCACAATTTACTTGACATTAGCAACCTGCAATACTATATATTGAAAGAATATCTAGAAGATATATGAAACTTAAAAATTACTTTTTTATAATGTCAATTTCAAAATAAATAAAAATGTCCTACCCTGCATTTTATAATCAAAAGGATAATCAAAATTTTTAATCAAATAATTCTTTGAATCTAAAATATTCTTCATATTCAAACCAATTTCAAAATAAGATTTCAATTTATAAACAACATTAAAATCAAATGTTAGCCACGAATCAACCTCTTCAGGGCGCAATGGAAGATATAATTTATTCAACCTATCTGATTTTCTTCTTAGCACCTTACCCTGATAATGTCCTGATAATGAAAAAGATAAATTATTATAAATATAATTTATACCAAAATTAAAATTACTTGATGGCGCCCATGTTAATTTATCTTTGCTATAAAAAATAGTTGTATCTATTATTTTTTCATTTACCCTTTTAACAAAAGAATAATTGATAAAACCATTTATTCTATCAAAACCAAATAATAATTCAGCTTCTATTCCTGCATTAGTCAAATTATAGATATTTGTACTGAGATTGTTATTTTGAACACTATAAGCTATCTGATTTTCAAATTCAGTATAATAACCATTAAAACGCAAATTGTAATTTTTATTTAACTTTACATCAAAAGCTATCTCAGATGTAGTAATAAATTCAGGTTTTAATTCTTTCAGATTAGAAGCTAATGTCCATGTATTACTACCAAACATTTCTGTAGGAGAAGGAGACCTAAATGCCTTCCCTGTAAGTAATTTTATACTATAATTATCAATAGGTTTAAAAACAATTCCTATTCTTGGAGAAAATTGAGAAAAAGTTTTTCTCTTTTTTGCTGTATAAATACCTGCATAAATATCATTATATTTAAAAAACTGATTATCATATCTTATGCCAAATGTTAAGAAAAAATTATTGCCCAACATTTTTCCAGAAAAAAATTGAGCATAAAATGCAATATTCACTAAAGGATTACCTTTTATCCATTCCAACCATGGACCCATCTGCCTCATTTGACCGTCGGGAAAAGAAGCCCACATTTTACTATATGGAGGTACAAAAGTACCATCTGCCATTATAAAACCACCTTCATTGGCAAGATCTACATTTGAATAATGTTCATTATCACCATTATAAAAAAACATACTGCCTTCGATACCACCTAAAATATTACCCCCATTATCTAAAGAATAAATGGCCTGATATCTACCCCATATATCATCTGCATAGGTATTTAAATATTCAATAACTCCTGCCGGATAATAATTATCAAATGCCCCATTATAAAAATAATTAATGTTCCAATCTATATTATGTCTTTGATATCTTAAAGAATATTCTAAATCAAAATTATTTACTTTATGTTGTTTGTAAGATACAGAAAATAACAATCTTGATTCTTTCATTGACTCATCAAACTCAGGTATACACCATAACCATCCATGACCTGTCTGAAAAGACCATTCCTGAAAATGAAATTCCATTGTCAATCCTTTTAATATCTTATAGCCTTCTATTTTACTAAAAAAATACAAACTATTACGCTTATCATTTGTTTTAAATTTAATCAAATTCCCATTTAAATCTTTTCTCCCTGAATTATCATAAGAATAATATTCATTTCCATCTGTACCATATATATTAAATCCCATAACATAAGAAAAATATTTACCTCTGCCTCCAGATAAAGCATCAAATATCTTCGTATTGTAATTACCAAACCTAAACTTTAAAATAGAACCTTCTTTTATATCATCATACGAAATAGTATTAATATTCACCACTCCATTGGTAGCATTTGAACCATATAAAGCAGAACCAGGACCTTTTATAATTTCTAAAGACTTTATCATAAACAATGGAGTAATCTCCCATGTATAAGCACTTCCATACAAATTATCATTAAAAGGTATGCCATCTATTAACAATAATAAATGATTATTATTCCAGCCTTCAAAAAAACCTCTTGTAGTTACTGTAGGTCTATCATAATCTTTTGAAGGACTAAAACCAGGCAACTTATAAAGTATATCATTTATATTATTATATCCATATTCTTCTATATGCTCAGAAGTAATTAATTCTATAACATTTGGTGCTTCATTCAGTTGTTGAGCGGTTTTAGTGGAAGAAATAACCTTCAAACTCAATAGGTCATCTAATGACATGCTAAAAAGAATTGCAATATCCCCAGAATCTTTCTTAATATCTAATGCATCTTCTTTATTCACATCAGAATAAATAATATTATACAAAAGAAAAGATATAAAAATAAAGTAAAAAAATACTTTTTTTATCATCACAAATAAATAATTCATCAAAAATAAATAATTCCTTTTAAAATAAATATTTATGAAGTCCTAAAATAAAATCTATTCTAACTCATCCCTATTACAACAAAAATTTTCTATATAACAATATTAACAATATCAATCAATTAAAAAATCAAAAATACTTATTCACTTAAGCTCTAATAACAAAATAAGTATATTAACCAAAAAGTCAAGTTTATAAAAAAATTATTTTTTCTTAGCCTTTCTATATCCCCTAAAAGCAGAAGCACTCATAACAAATTTAATAAAAAAATTTGAAACTGGATAAGGTACTATTTTTAAAAAAATTTTTGACAAATTTATAAAAAAAATATTAAACAAAAAGCCCCCATAAAAACTATCTGCCAGTGTAATACCAAAATCTTTTTTAAACTCAGGGTGCTTCTTTCCAAGTAATGGCAATTTATTATAACCATAAAAATACATCGTTTTTTCCATATCATCTAATTCTCGAAAATGATAATGCAATGAATAAGCCCTAAAAGAAAAACGAAAACCATCAGGAAAATATTTCCAGATCCTCAAAGACATATCTGTATCTTCTCCATAATATCCAATAGATTCATCAAAATATCCAGCTTTCTCAAATGCAATTTTCTTAATAATTGTATTATTAAATAAAAAATATTTATAATAAATAGGAACTCCCTCTCCAAACTTTCTTGCTCCCCTATTTTTTGAATATAAATATTTAGTATATTTTGAAGCTTTTGATAAATCAAAAGGATATTGATTATTACCAAAAACTCCTATAATATTATCATCTTTAGATATTTCTTCCACAAAAACATTTAACCAATTTCTATCTACAACCATATCACAATCAAGAAAAACAAGTAAATCATACTTGGCTTGCTTAATTCCAGAATTCCTCGCAGCAGCCAATCCTCTATTCTCCAAATGGTGAATTAAAATTATATCTTTTTTATACTTTTCTAATATATTTCCTGTGTTATCAGTAGAACCATCATTAACTGCTATAATTTCAAAATCTCCATATTTATATTCCAACTCTAATAAATGATTAATACATTTCTCAACAATATCATCTCTATTATAACAAGAAACTATTAAACTAACATTTTTATCTTTCATATCATCTATTTAAATAAAATGAACATAAAAATCAATAAAAAACTAACTTTCATTAAAATATTAAACTCTTTTTTTTTAATAAAAATATACTATTCAGAAAATTTTTAACAATATGATACCCTTTATAAACAATTTAGTTAAAAACTCATCAAGAATATATTTCTTATGTCCAATTTATAATATTAGGTGTCATTTGACACATTAAAATCCACAAAACCAAATAAAATAGCGGGATATTTTGCTATACCCCGCTATTTTAACAAAACCAAAATTATTATTTTAGCAACAACATCTTTTTTGTTATCCTCTTGCCCTTATATTCTACAGAATAAAAATATATTCCAGCAGGTTTGCCTTGCAAATTTATATACCATTGACTTTTGACGTTCCTGTGTACCATTCTTTTTTCCTTATACAATACATGGCCTAAAATATCCGTTACTTCAAGCAATACTTCACAATCCTTACCGCTTAATATTTCTACTTTTGTTTTTCCTGAAAAAGGATTAGGGTAATTATAACTTATTTTAAAATCACGGGCTATTATTTGATTTTCATTTATTCCTGTTCGTGTTTCTGAATATGTAATCTCCGATAAATTACCGCTCAAATCCTCAGTTTGAACTCCATAACATATAATTACACCTTCTTTTATATCAGTATCGATATAGCTTGTATCCTTATAATTTTCCAAAAGCATTACAGTATCTCCGTTTACTACCTTATACAATCTGTAAGATTTAAAATCATAGGCATCAACTCCGTTCCATGAGATATATGCTTTCGGCCCTACACTATCTACTACCAATTTAACTGCATCGACACTGGGTGGTGCTTCATTATCTTTGTTACTTTCATTTTCAGTATGCACTTTTAATTCTTTCTTTATAAAATAACCTGACATTCCCTTTGATTCCACTACAATTGTATAATCTGTATCATACTCCAATTTTTCCAATCTTACCAAATGGCTTTTTTGCAAATTACCATCTTCTACAATATTATATTCATCTGCCGAAGACTTTTTATATTTTACAACACCATCAGATATTACATTAGTTTCCCAATATACAATTATTCTTCCTTCCATATTATAGACTATCTCAGGCATCTTAGTAAAAATAAAAGCTCCACTATTTTCTTTAAAATACAGAGAATCATATTCGCATTCCAATATTGTATTATCATAATAATCATTTTCACGGAACATACCTTTATAATATTTATAATCATAATTATCATCTATTACAAATACATGCTCTTTTCTAATTTCATTATCATAATAGATAATAGAATTTTCATAGTCTCCACTCTCATCAATTTCAATACTGCCGTATCCTGCAACAGGGGCTTCCCACACAATTAAAGAATAGGAATTAGTTCTAAAAACATCTACCTTGCCTAAATCATCTGTTTTTTCAGGTTTATATTCTGTCTTGGTTATAAAAGATAACTTTTTGTCATATTCCCTGAAATTATTATCAATATCATAGACTTTAATTATAACATTGTATTTAAAACCAGGTTTCAAGCCCTTTGCATAAACAAAATGTTCTTTGGAATAAACATCATTATTTTTATAAAAAACAGCATCTCCGTTCTCTTCGCACACATAGACATCATATCTGCTATACTCGTCCGTACTGAATGCAAATACAGCAACTGAATCATACAACGATACAATATAAGGTTCCTCATAAAATTCAGGCGCCTGCTTATCCTCTTGATCATTCGTTACAAAACTGCCGGCACCGCCATCCATAGCCTTTGCCAATCCCAATTTTCCATATAAACTCGGCTCACCGCTCCATTCGTACCTATTCCCTGCAAGGTCCCAAAGCTCTATTGTATAACTATAGCTTTCAGAAGGCATTAATCCGTAAATATAAAATATATGCCATCTATCAAAACTTCTACTCATAAAACTTGTTATATAATTCCCTTGATAATCATACAAATTCAATTGCCCATAACAATATTCACTCGCTTGTAATGTTACCAATGCCTTTGTGCACGATACAACTGTAAAAGGCCCTCTCAATATTTTAGGACTTATTGTATCATTCACTTTTTTTGTTTTTACATTCAATTTATATTTAGAATACAAATCCTCTCCATTTCTTACAACTCCAACTCTTATCTCATACATAGTATTTGGCTTTAATCCGTCTATTTCGAATCTGTGTTCAACATTCACACTATCATACAATATATACACTGATTTATTAGATTTTACTCTGCATAATCCTTCTATTGCCTCGTCCGTATAAAATCTTATTATTATTTTATCATACCCTCGGAACAATACTTCGGGCTTACCTGATATAGGTATTACATTTTCAATCTCTTGTTTTAATGTTCTGAATACTCCAATCATACTATCGAATACATTATAATCTCCGTAAAGCGCTTCCAAATAATAATAATACCTGCTATTCTCGGACAATTCTGACAATCTTACACTATAATTCAAGGAATCTTCCGTTATACCATCATAACTTTCCCAATTCACTGAATCACTGCTTATATGCAATTTAAAAGATATACCGGAATTCCGATTTACAATCCATCTAACATCTGCCGAATTATAGGTTATATTACTTACCATAACATAACTTATAAATTCCACAGATGGCAATATTCCTTTACCATTTAAGGCAACACTGCAACTATCTCCTATGTCAGTGATTAAGTGCAATCTCCCTTTATATAAAACAGTATCCGAAGGAGAAAATTCAATTCCCACTTCCAAAGAATCACTATGTTTTATAATTTCCCCGGATTTGACTATTTTATATACTCCGCTGTCATCTTCAATATAAATATTGCTTATATTCATATCATTTACTGAACTATTATAAAAATTCACTATTAATGTATCTTTTCTGTTTATTGCTACATTGCCGTATTCAAGAGTATCCCTTTTAACATACAACGACCCTGATTTCACACTGAATATGCCTGATTCACCATAAACCCACGGGATTTTATTACTAACAATTCTTATTTTGCAACTGTCCGATTCCACATAAGGCACTGTAAAAATACATTCTCTATTATTTTCCATGCTATCCTGTCTAACATACGTCAAGCCATTATCAGAACTAAAATCAATATAAACACTATCCATTATCCCTGTATTATCCCATTTCAATTCAATTTGTTCCCCACTTACATATTTATCTTTTTTAAGTTCATCAAGCTCTATTTTTATTCTTTCGCTTACAGTAAAATAATCCTTAACACTATCTGCCAATCCTTCATTTTCATCAACCACTTTCAATTTACATGTGCGCAAATTCAATCCCGGCACTTTCCATTCATATTTGCCTTTTTTAATATCAATACCATTTGCTATGGGTATATAAGGATAACCAGAATAGATTTTAAACATTATATCAATCTTACTTCCGCTATAATTGGCATTCCATTTTATTTCATATAGACTATCTTCCATTAAAAATTCACCGCCTACCGGAGAGACTAATTCCAAAGATTTCTTTACTCTTATAC
>CAYLKS010000100.1:0-7079 GCA_964384205.1 uncultured bacterium
AATAAAAAGGTGTTATTATCTTTTATGAAAGATAACATATATAAACTATTTAAAGATAATGAACAATATAAATTTATAATAAAAGAAGAATTGGAAAATAAAAAAAATAGATTATTACAACTTAAAGAACGTTTTAAACGTTGTAGAACATTAAAAGATATTAAAGATTTAATAATTCATTCGAAATTAAATATATTTGAAAAATATTATTTATATCAACATAGATATAACGAATTAAAAAGCTTTGTACTAGCTCAAATAGATAATAAATTAAAAGAAATAGAAGAATCAATTAAATTTGAATCAAAGGAATATGAAAGCTTAATAATAAGAAAAGATATTATAGAAAAATTAAATATACAAAATAAAATATATGCTTATCCAGTAGGTTTTAAAAAAAAAGTTGCTTATGTCATTAAATTAGAAAATATAGAGATACCTTATAATAAATCTTTTATATATGAAATTATAAAAGAGGTTTTACAAAATTTAAAGATATCAAGGCGATTTTATTTTACTATATATATGAATGTAACAACTATAGCACAAACGTTTGAAGTTATTGAAAAAAATAAAAATGATGCTTACATATCTCCCGATATATCAATAGTTGAAGATTATAATATGGAAGCCTTCAGAAGTAAATTAACAACAGCAGAAGAATTTAATATAGATGTTATTAAACAATATTTTAGAAAAAATAAAGATTATCTAATGAATAGAGTTAAAAATTCATTTGATAGTGTATACATTCAAAAAATAAATAGTCTTCAAATTCATATATTCATTCCTGTTGAAAGGGTAGCCGATGAATCAATTATATTTTGTGGACCGAGTGAGTATAAAAAATATATATATAATCCTATTAAAACAGATTGCCAATGCTTATTTAAATGTTTAAATGAAGCTGGATTAAAGATGTCAGAACCTTATAATATGAAGAATGTAGTAATAAAAATTAAAGAAAATTTAAATATGAATATAATTAATGGTGTTCCTCTAACTCATATAAAAACAATTTTAAAAGAAATTTATAAAGATTGTGATATTAAAATAAATTTGTTTAAATATGATAATATCAATCATTGTTTTCCTAAAGATCTGAAAGATACACAGAAAATAATAATTAGAAGAAAAATAAGAAAACAAACCAAAACCATAAATTTAGGATATATATATAATCATACATTTTTAATAAAAGATATTAAAATAATGAAAAATATGAAAGGTGAATATTTTAAAAGAGTAACAGACGATAACGAAAATGAAAATGATATATATTTATTAAAGAAATATAAAGATAATATTCCATTGAAAAAGGTTAAATTTGAAGATGATAGGGCTAGTGAATTCCAAAAAAAAATAACAATAGCACTTAATATTAAAAAATTATATTTATCTGAATTTTCTTTATATTTGAATGGAGTTAGCAAACAGCATATTTATTATCCAGATATATATATACCAGAAGACAATGAGATAATTGAAATAAATGGGGATTATTATCATAACAATAATTTAAATACAGTTAATATATACAATGAAAAAGTAAGATTATATAAAAAGCATAATTTAAAATTAATAGAAATATGGGAGAATAATTATATACAAACCTTAAGAAGCTTAATAAGTAATGATATTAATAAAGATATATTAGAGAATATACAACATAGGAAACATTTTAATAATATTATAATATGGGACACTGAAACATATATAGATGAAAACAATAATTTTATTATATATGCTGTTGCATGTGTTAATTTGGATGTTTATGAAATGTCTGGAGAAGATATTAAAAGACGTGTTAAAATTTTCTATGGATTGAATGCAATGGATGAATTTATTGATTATATCAAAGATATAGCTGAAGAACGATTAAATAAAATAGAAGAAATATTAGAAAATTTACAAAACAAGCGTTATATTAATTCAATAGATAAATTAAGGACAGAGCTAATCAATCAAAATAAAATTATTCTATATGCTCATAATTCTGGTAAATTTGATACATATTTTATATACAATAATAAAAATATCAAATTTAATAATATTATTAATAAAAACAGTTCAATAATATCATTATCATCATATGATGGAATATTAGAATTTAAAGATACTTACCAATTTATGAATATGTCATTATCAAAAATATGTAAAGGTTTTAAAATACCTGACGAATATGCTAAAAGTGAGTTTAGTCATGATAAATTTAATGAAGAAATGCTAAATAACAGAAAAGAAACATTAGAAAAATATAAAAATGATGTATATAAATATTTAGCCAATGACGTTATAAGTCTTTCTTTAGTATTTGACTTATTTGCTAAAAACATATATAAAATAACAAAATTATATGTAGTCGATTTTATTAGTATACCTCAGTTAACTCATTATTATTTAACTAAAGAGGTTTATTGTAAATATCCAATGTATATCATTAATTCATTACCCATTGATAGAATAATTAGAAAATCTATAGTTGGTGGCTTTTGTTATGCTTTAAAGCCATATTTTATATCAAAACAATATAATGATGATATAAGACATTTTAATGAGTTAGATGATGCTAAAAAACAAGAAATATACGATAATATAGAAGACTATATTTTCGTGGGCGATATAAATTCGCTTTATCCTGCTAGTTGTGCCCGTTTTCCCTATCCTATCGGTCCTCCTTCTTTAATATTAGATGAAAAAACATTAGAAGAAAAAAGACAACAATTAAATAGCTTAACATATCCATACCATGCAATTATTTGTTGTGATGTAGTTTATCATAAAAGAGAAAATTTAATATTAACTGCTTTAACAGAAAAGGCCAAAGACGGGCGAATATTTTATTTAACTCATGATAAATATAACATTATCAAAACATCTGTAGATTTAGAAGACGAAATAAATTTCAATAGAGCAGCAAAACCAGAGATAACTAAAATATATTACCTGATTGAATGGAAAAAATCAGAATATATATATACTGAGGTAGTTAGTCATTTATATGAAGAACGACAAAAAGCAAAAAATGGGAAAAATAAAAATGATGCTTTACAGTTAACATTGAAATTAAAATTAAATTCTTTATATGGTAAAACAATTCAAAAACTTATAGACAGAGAAAATAAATTATATGACCTTGAAAATTTTGAAGATTATCAGAAATTAAGCAAAAAAATATATAATAATCAGATATCTAATAATGGTTTAATAATATTAAATAATGGCCAATGCAACACCGAGATAAAGAAAAAGAAATATAATAAATCATTGACATATTTGGGTGCTTTTATATTAAGTTATTCAAAAAGAATAATGAGAGAATTTATACGTATTATTAGCCCTAACGATCAAATTTATGCAAATTTTAACCATTTCTATAGCGATACTGATTCGATTTACATGCATATTTCAAAACTAAATATATTAAAAAAATATAATAAAGTAAGTTCAAAATTAGGAGATATTAAAAATGATTTAGATGGTATATTACCTAATTGTAAGATTGTCAGAGCCATATTTTTAGCACCCAAAAACTATATTTTACAGGTAATTAATAAAGAAAAAATGATATATGTAGTAAAAGCAAAAGGAGTAGTAGAAGTTAAAAGAAATGCTTTAACTTTTGAAATGTTTGAGAATATGCTATATCATGATAAAAGTTATGAAATAGATAAAATAAAACAATTCAAACGTAATTACAGAGAAAACCAGAAAGAAAAGACAGGTATATATAGAAAAATTATAACAAAAATGATAAATAAAAAGCCATATGATGGCAGAATAAAAGACCTTGAGAATAATAAATATCTTCCAATCTATTCATTAGAAAAGAAAACAGATAAAAAAATGATTATTTATGTTGATGGTCCAGTCGGAGCGGGTAAAACATATTTTATAGATAATCATGATATTATTAATGAATTTAAATTGATAGAGAATGATAATAAACAATTCCAACCAAAGATTGGAATATTAAAAGAAGATTGGTTTATTGAATCTGAATTATTTAAAGAATATCAATATAATAAAACCGATAAGGCTTTAACAATGCAAAGATTCATAACAGAAGGAACAATTGAGAGATTAGAAAAATTATTACAAAATAATGATATAATTATAGTTGACAGACATCCATTAGTTGGATTATCTATATTTGGAAAAATATTTATTGAAGATAAAGACTTATATATAGGCTTAAAAAATCAATTAACAAAAATGTACAAACAAAAAATAACAAATATTTATAAACCAGTTGAGAAAACAATATATATAAAAAAATCACTGGATGATTGTTATGAAAATTATAAAAAAAGGAGGAGACGAAATGAAAAGTATACAGATGTTGAATTTGTGAAAATATATGGACATTATGATAATTATTATAGAAAGAAAAAAAATGATAATCAAATCCTTTGGATTGAATAGTTCAAAACTTCGTTTTGAACGGTTTCAAACGAAGTTTGAAACGTTTGAACAAAGTTCAAACCAAAGTGGACAATTTAATTATAAATTTGTAAAAACTTCATCCAATGATGAACATCTAAACCTTAATAAATTATTATTACTTTTGTTATCAATTAATAAAAAACCATGATTATTATTTTTTTTTATACATTTTTTATATGCTTCTAATAAAAGAGTTGGATTATCATATATTTGGTTAAAAAATGTTTTAATTGCTCTCATATTATTAAATCGACATAAAAATATATAATCGATATTTAACCTTTTCGACATATTCAAAGTAAATATTACTTGAGATATTTCACATATAGAACAATTAAAATGTCTCCCTTTAGTATAAATATCATTAATATAATTATAATTTTTATTATTATTGATTTCAGCATAATAATCATCAAATACAATTAATTTTTGTGTATAATTATCATTTTCATCTTTTTTACTAATAATTATATCTAATTCTTCTTTTGTCGGAAGATTATTAAATATTTCAACTCTGGGATCTTCTGATATTTTTATATAAATATCTTGATGTCCTGTAGAAGTATAAATATATATATTTTTAATAGGTTTACTATAAAATTTAATTATATTGGCTAAAATGGTTGTTTTTCCACTATTTTTACTACCCAAAATAAATATACTACAAGGATATTGAAGAGTTAAAATATCTGATATTTCTTTTTGAGTATCAACCATAGCTATAAAATTTTTTAGCTATAATATTTTATTAAATAAATAAAATTTATAATTATATATATAAATAAAAAATAAATTTATAATTAAATTTTCTTATTGTTTAAAAAAAATAATGTCATTTTTTAATATGACTGATGATAAAACTAAATTAAAAACTGAAAAATTATATACAGAATCTGATATACAAAAATTAATAGATAAAGAAATACCACCAGTTATGAGAGAAAAATTAAGAGAAATAAGGAATAAGCAATTAAGAGAGAAAGGATTAACACCTAAAGAAGTTTCAGAATCTGATATAACACAATTGGCATTATTGAAAGAAATGCCAACTAAGATAGTTGAAGAACAAAAAAAGGCAATGAAAGAACAACAACAACAACCAGAAGAAATAGCAGAAGAATATCAAGAACCAGAAAAAATAGAAGAACCAGAAGAACAACCAGAAGAAAAAGAAAAAATAGAAGAAATTAAACCATCGAAAGAAAAAGAAAGAATTATACCAAAAAAAAGAAAATTGGAAATACCCGAATATGTTGAAACTACGATAAATAAATTAAAGCAAGAAAATCCCGATGAATTAAAGATATTAAAAGATATTTCAAAAGATGATGATTTATTAAAAAATTTAAGAAAATTTTATTCATCTACTATTAGAATAAAAAATCAAATTATCAAAGATTTTGGAAAAATACCAACAATAAAAGAAATAAAAAATAATGAAAATCTAAGAACGTTTTTTGTAGGTTCTTTTTTAAAAGGGAAAAATATTCCAATAAAAAAAAGTTCAAAAATATATGAATTACATAAAAATTTAATGAATAAATTTAAAAAAGAATTAACTCCTATAATTACATCAAAAGAAAAACCTAGATTATTACCAGGTGGAAGAGAAGAAGAAGAAAAAGAAGGATTTGGAATAATCAATAAAAAAATTAAAAATAATAATTTAAATAAAAATGATATTAAAAGAATATTAAATGAAGTAATGGATTTATATGATAATGGAAAACAGAATAAAGCAATAAAATTATTAAAATCATTAAAAAATGATATTTCATATAAAGTATATAAAAAAGTATATAATTATATTAAAGATTGATAATTTATATATATATATATATAGGTTTTTATAATGGAAAAAAATAAAATAAAAAAAACATTAAAAGAAATAATTATAGGTAATAAAACAACTTATAAAAAGCCTTATTTAAAAAATTATATAAAAAATTCTTCTTAGAATTTTTTTTTTAAAAAAATTATAATTATATATATATAATTTGAAATAAAAAAAATCATAATAATGCCAATAACTAATACTTATAAATTACCACCTATTAGAGATGGTATATATAGAAATGTTGAGATAAAAGAATCAGAGATAAAAAAAGGTAGTGGTATATATGATCCATCTCATGGATCTGGTATAAATGATATTCCTCATATTTTTGCACCAAAACGTGGTTTTGGAACATCTAGCAAAAAATTAGCTTTTAATAAATATTTATTAACTGGAAATTTTCCATATAAATCATCACATTCAAATAAAGAAATAATAAATGGTAAAGGATTATGGTCTTGGGTCAAATCTAAAGCACGATCGGCTTGGAATTGGGCCAAAAGAAAGATTCCAGAAGTTGGCAAACGATTTATATCTAATGTTATTGTTCCAGCTGCCCAAAAAACAGGATTAGAAATTATCAGAAATCCAACAAATATAAAAAATATATTAAAAAGTAATGTAGGCGAATTAGCTCAAAAATCTAAAGAATTTGGAAAAGAAGAAATAAAAAAGGCTGTTAGTGGTTCTGGTATTAAAAATAAAAAAAATAAAAAAAATAAAAAAAAGAAAAAAACAAAAAAAAAGAAAAGACCAAATTTAGATAAATTATTATAATCTTAATTTGTTATAATAA
>CAYLKS010000101.1:0-7024 GCA_964384205.1 uncultured bacterium
AATATACTTTAAGAAAATAATAATTTTCTATTTTATTTATGGCCCTTTCATATAATGTAAAATATTATTTTTCTTTTCTATCAAAATAAAAAAAGGATACTTGACAAAAAAAATTTTTATTTTATATTTTTAATAAAGGGAGATGTAATATGATTGCAAATGGTGTTAATAATGTTGGATTTCAGGCAAAAATAACATCACAAAATATCAAAACAGTCCTTTCAGTTAAAAAAAGTAATAATGCTAAATCTCAAGCTCAAATAGATCAGGCTACAAAAAAAACTATTAAAAGAGCTCAAATTCCTTTCGAATTAATGAGAAAAAAAATGTACAGAAAAAATGGTTCCATTATGGGATTAGGAATAAGCTCTGGTATTGCCTTCAACCAAAAAGCCTGAAAAATTAAATTAAATATCAAACATCTATTATTAATTTGGATAATATAGTAGAATATCCAATAGATGGAGTATTAGATTTACATCAATTTAATCCTAAAGATATTAAAAGTCTGATATATGAATATTTATTAGAATGCAAAAAAAGGGGTATTTTTAGAGTAAGAATAATTCATGGTAAAGGGAAAGGTGTACTAAAGCAAATTACACATAATACATTAGAAAAAATAGAATTCGTAGATTATTATCAATTGGCATCAGAAGATAACAGCAGCTGGGGAGCAACAATAGTATTCTTACGCAAAAATTATAATGCAGAACATGAATAAAAATATAATTAAAAATCATTTGACTTATAGCAGTTTTATTATATATTTACTGCCAATTAAATTGGTACTTTAAAAACAGGAGTTAAAATGAAAAATAAAATATTAAAAAATGTTTATGAATATTTATTAATAGTAATAGGGTCAAACCTTATGGCTTTATCCTTAGTGCTATTTTTCATTCCACATAAAATATCCCCCGGCGGAGTTAGCGGTCTATCAATGATTATCCACTATTTATTTGGATTACCAGTGGGACTTGTAGCTATTGGTTTTAATATCCCACTTTTTCTATTAGGACTGTATTTATTAGGAAAAAGCTTCGGTGTTAGAACAGTCGTGGGTTTTACTTTAAGTTCCTTATTTACCGACTTCTATGGAGAAATTTTGAAACTTCCGTCAATAACAAATGATATTTTACTTGCTACTATTTACGGTTCAATCCTGCTCGGTGTTGGTCTCGGTATGATTTTTAGAGCAAGGGGTACTACAGGCGGTTCAGATATCATTGCCCAAATCTTTTATAAATACTTTCATATGAAACCGGGGAATACATTTTTAATAATAGACGGATCTATTGCTATATTATTTGCTATTATATTTAAAAATATAGATTTGACATTATACGCAATAATTGGGCTCATTATATCTGGTAAGTTAGTAAACATTATAATAGAAGGTTGGAACTATGCCGCTTATGCTATAATAATTAGCAAAAAACTTGATTCAATACAAGAAAGGATTATAAAAGAACTTGGCAGAGGTGGTACATTGGTACATGGAAAAGGGATTTATACAAATAAAGCGAGAGATATGCTATATTGTGTTACCTCAATAAAAGAAATTAGTAAATTAAAAAAAATTATAGAAGAAGAAGATAATGACGCTTTTGTCATTATATCCGAAGTTCATGAAGTTTTAGGAGAAGGCTTTAAGCGCAGAGTCTGATAATATTATATATTCTTCTGATTCTTTATAATCATTAATTAAATTCTCATATTCTTTAACACTTATTTTATCATCAATGTAAATTATAGGATAATATGGCAAATATTCTTTAATTTGATTATAAAAGCCTTTTTTGTAATCTATCACTAAATCTGCAAATCTATTTTCTGAAAAATACAAAGATATAACTTCTAAATTTGATGTCTTATGAAAAACTCTTGTAGAAAATCTATTCTGGTTATCTTGTTTAAAATAATATACTCTATTTAAATAATGGTCTGATACAAAAAAAGCATTTGATAACCTAATAAATAAATTATCATCGATTTTATTATTACTATCTAAAACCAATTTCACCATAATATTTGGATCATTGCGCTTCAGCCAATTACCAAATTTTACAACAGAATCAATATCCTTTTCTTTAAATAAAATTGTCAAATTTATTGATAATTTATGCTGATTATCATATAAATAATCTAACAAAGATACATCTTGCTTTGTTAAATCAATAAAACTTATAATTTCACTATCAAAATTCCCGAAATGAGGAATAATATCAGGATAATATTGAAAATCCGTATAATTTTCATAAATACTAATGGATTCAAACAACGCATATTCTGACATCCCATTAGAAGACAAAACATAGTACGGGGGCTTTTTCATATATTCTATTCTATAAAGTTCTGCTTCATCTTTAAGTTTAGTTCCCGGTAAAATAGACAAAAAATACACTTCCATATAATAATACAAATCATTTTCTATTGTAAATTCCAGTGTCCTTTGAAAACTATCTAATGTATCAAATGGCAAGCCTATTATAACTCCCAGTTTAGGCCAAATATTTCTCTCTTTTAATAATTTCGCTCCATATAAAAATTTCTTTTCATCAAAAAATCTATTAATTGCTTTCAATGTTTTTTCATTATAAGATTGCAAACCTGCTTCTATTGACTGAAAACCAGCTAACTGCATCAAATCCGCAATTTCTTTGTCGATAGCCTCCAGATACATTTCAGTATGAAGTGGAATTTTATTATAATTATGTTTACCAATAAATTTTAGCTTATTTATAAAATTTTTTGAAACATTAAAAGAAGGATCCATTATATAAATTTCTTTTGCTTGCTTATCATTAGCAATGCGTAAAACCTCACCAACAATATCTAATGAAAAATATCTCACTTTACTAAAATCTTTCGAATAAAAACAATATTTACATTTATAAGGACAGCCTCTCATTGTTTCTAAAAATACGCTAACATTATCATGAATATCTAATATACCATTTATATAAGGATTAGAAACTTCTTCCAAATTATTCAAGCATGTGTTAATATAAATTTTCTGAAAATTCTTTGCCTCTATATCATTTAAAATTTTCTTAAATAAAATCTCGCCTTCACCAACAACAATTATATCAACATTAACATTTGAAAAATCAGAAGTAATCTCCGGTCCTCCAAATATAACAATAATTTCTTTATTAACCTCCTTTATTTTTTCAACTATAAACAAATGTCGTTCTATATTCCACATATAATTTGTAAAACCAACTACCTCAAAATTATTATCTAAAATCCATTTTATTACACTAAAATCACTTCCAAATTTAGCAATATTATCAGGAATTATAGAAATATCATATTTTTTATTAACTGAATTGATCGAAGCTTTTAAATATCCTGCTGCTAAAAATACATTCCCCTCTATATATAAATTATTTGGATCATTAACTGGTAACTGTATCAAAGCTATTTTCATAGTAAATTCAAATATACAAAAACAGATATAAAAAACGATAATATAATTATAACTATCTTAAATAAAATTTGCCAAACACTCTTCTGCAAAAAAAAATAACAAGACATAACCATTAACAAAATTAATAACCAAATTTCCTGATTATTCCAACTCCAATATTCCCCTGACATAAAATATTCACAAATCATCCTCATCACAATAACCACATTCATAAAAAAGAATGATATTTTAAACTCACTATCCATAGATTGTTCTAACAAAATATTTCTTGAAAAAAATATCTGAAAAATATTTGCCATATTAATAACCAATGAAGAAAACATAATTAAATACGAAATTATATATATAATAAACCATATAGAATAAAATTTCGTAACACCGCCAAAATCCATATTACCAATTATAAAAAACAAATAAATATCAAAAAAAACTATAATTCCATTTATATAATATCTAAATTCTTTAGGTAAATGACTATTAAAAAAGACTAATCTAATACTCAATAAGCCCGTCAAAAAAAATGAAAGCTCAACTAAATTTGTAATAAATAAATGGCCTGATTTAATAGAAAAAAAACTTATCATAACAATCTGACCTAATCCAGCCACCAACAACAGCCATTCCGATTTAAATAAAAAATAAAGCAAAAAAAGAAAAGATAAAATAATCAAAAAAATATTATACATTACGAGCTTCTGTCCCTTTAGTTAATAAAAATAGTAACAAAAATAAATATAAATAACCTAAAATAAATAAAAAATCTAAAAACCTTTCCTGAACAATTTTTATTTGCAACAAATATTTCTCACCCTCATATCCAATAAATTTAATCCGGGAATTATCAACTGAAATATTAGTATTTAAAGGCAATTCAATTTCTTTATTATTAATAGTCGCCAACAATTTTTTATCAGTATTAATATACTTATTAACTAAAATCCTCAGTTTTCCAAATTGATAGAGAGTATCTCCAAAACACAAAAAATCATTAGAATCTATTGCTATTCTAAATATCTCTAATTTTTTAAATTCTTTCTGATATAACCTGTAACCATCTATAGAAATACTTTTTTTAGAAGATAAAATTAAAGTATCTTTCCCTTTTTGAAAAAAAGCAATTCCTTCTTTATAACCTTCTGAAGATTTAATTTCAAACTTCAAAAATTTAAGATAACAATCATCAATTTTTTTTGTTCTATTAATAATTTTTGAAAAATTAATACTATTTCCTTCTACAACATTAACTAAAACCCTTCTATTATAAAACCGATCAAAAAAAATAATAATTACTATAAAAAAGAATATCATAAAAAATAAAAAAAAACTTAACTTTTTAAAATATTTCAATCCTGATAATATCAATAAAAATATAATTACTCCCAATAACACAAAATTAATTTTAGAAGAATAATAATTATTCAACTGAAATAAAAAAATATATTTAACAATGTTCGATGAAAACATTTTATAATATAACTCTTGATTTAAATTCTGAGGAACTAATGTAGAAAAAAATAAAAAAATTACTTCTAAAAATATAAATACTTTTAATAAAAATAACGAAACTTTTCTATACATAAAAAATAAAATATCAAAATATATGTCGTTGTCAAGCAATTATTTTTAAAATTTTAAAAATAATTTTTAATTTTAATTACATAAGCAAGATTATTTAAAAGATTTTTACACTTAATAGTGGATAAATCTATTTCTAATTTATCATTAACAAATTCACTTCGTAACTCTGAATTATCCGCTAAAAATATAATTTTACAATCATTACTATAAGGCTTAGAAATATTTAATGTTAATTTATTATTTTCAGGAAAATCATAAAAAATGATATATAAATCTTTATCTTTCTTAGTATAATTAATGTAAAAATCTTCAGAAGAATAAACTGCTTTCAAACCATGTATTTTTGAACTTTTATCTGTATACAATAAATTTTTACCAACAGGTTGAAAATTCTTATTATCCTGACTTATTAAGAAACTAAAAGAAGCTTCGACCTGCTTTTCATAATATTCTATTTCAATTGGATAAAAAATATCTTTTTTCAATTTTATATTATTTTTACTATTTTTATTTTTAGAATCTATAACTAATTTATTTGCAATAATAACTTTTGCACTATCATCTGCTAAACATTTAAAATAATATTTACCATGCTGTTTTACTTTTATAAAACCAGACCATTTTGCATGGAAAAAATCCTCAGTAATAGGCTTACCAGGAGTATTTCTTCCCCAATGAAAATCTAAAAGAGTATCAATTCGTTGTAGATAAAAAACTTTCTTCTCTCCTGTTTTATAAAATTTCTCTGTACCATAAATTGCCTCGCCATACTTCTTCAACCAATTTCCGACCTGATATAATCTTTCTTGTTGAATCAAAGGGATTTGTCCATCTGCTTTTGGACCAACATTTAAAATTAACCCCCCGCCATTTGCAACAGCTTTACTCAAAATTTCAATTATTTCTTTAGCAGTAAGATAATCTGTCAATTTTTCATTCCTATTCAATCCAAAAGATCTCCCTATTGATCTTATCTCTGCCCATGGTCTATCCGAATTTTCAATACCAGAACTATATTCCGGAGTTCTAAAACCAATATTACTTCCAGCACCCCACCTATCATTAACAATTGCACTATCTCCAACAGTATTATAATAAAAAGAAATCATCTCCTGAGCATGCCAATCAGAGGCTTTATGAAACCATTCCCCGTCAGTAAATAACAAAGTTGGTTTGTATAAAGTTATCAACTCCTTAAGTTGCGGAATCATATGCTTATCCACATATTCCTTCACCTTATCATTTGGATCAGTATACCATCTAAATAATTTATTATTCCACTCTGGAAGAGAATAATAAAGCCCCATAATCAGTCCATTGTCCCTGACTGCTTTTGTCAATTCTCCTACAATATCCCTTTTAGGCCCAACATCAACACTGTTCCATCCTGAAGCATATTTGCTCGGCCATAAACAATAGCCATCATGATGTTTAGAAACCAATACAACATATTTAGCCCCTGCTTCTTTAAAAAGCTTTGCCCATTCATCAGGATTCCACAATTCCGCTTTAAACAACTTTGCAAAATCTCTATAAGTAAAATTTTCTCCATATACTCTTTTCATAAAATTTATTTTTAAAGTATCTCCTGCCTGTAAACCTCTAAGAAACCATTCAGCATAAGCATTTCTATAAGTATAAGCTGGGACAGAATATACACCCCAATGTATAAAAATCCCAAATTTTGCATCTGTAAACCATTGCGGATATGGCCTTTGTCTTAATTTATCCCAATCCCATACTTTATTTAAATCTGCAGATACAATTATAAAATTATATGCTAAAAAAAGAAATAATAAAATAAATTTTTTCATATAATATAGCTCCTTTTTTTGTTTTTTATATTTTAATATATATAATTCTATTTGTCAAAGAAAAAAATATAAAACAAAATAAAAAATATTAATAATTGACTATAAAATATAAATATCATCATCTATAGTAATTGTTCCTTTCAATCCTTTTTCTTTTAATTCTTTAATAAATTCATTAATTTTATCCTCTAAAAAT
>CAYLKS010000102.1:0-6971 GCA_964384205.1 uncultured bacterium
CAAAAACACGAACAAGATAAGATTGATCAAGAAGAAGAGAAAGAAAAAGATGAGACGGATCAGGAAGATTAATTTTTTAAGTGTATTATTGGTATTATTTATTATTTCATGTAAACCTTATATAAGACCGGAATCTGATTTTAAGAACGCATCAAATCAAGAAAAATTTTCTTACTGGTTAACTATTTACAATTATAAATATAAACATATTCAGCCAGATGATGATAAAGAATATTTAAAAAATATTTATTCATTATTAACTATTTATCAAGATGTTGTATTAAATGAGAGAAAATTAACACCAGAACAACTTGTTGTTTTACATAAAAATGATTTAACGTTTGTAGATTTAATTGATAATTTTGAAGAAACAATTAGTCATAAAATATTTAAATTGATCGAAAAATTATATGGTGATAAATGTTTTAGTAGTTGGAGGAAAGTTGGTCCGCTTCAATCAAGTCAGTAATCTCACGACTAAAACAGCTATCAAAAAAATAATTTACCACGGGGATATGCCCCGTGGTATGTTAAATTAGAATTTAATCTGTGAAACATTTTTGTTGTCTATATCAATATCTTTTGAATTATGAAGGATGATTAATTTTATAGTTTTTAACCATTCTTGATTATCCAAAATTTTTTCTATGTTACTATAATTATCTGTTAAGCTTATTACTAAGCTAATATTTGAATTTTTTTTATTAATTTCTTCTATTCGTTTAAATACTTCTGTATGAGAAGTACCACCCCTACCTTTAAATCCTGTTTTCGAGATATAATTTAGAAATGTGTAAATATTGTCTTTTGAAAAAGTTTGCTCATCGGTTACTGGAATATCGTGACTGATTGTTCTTATCGTTGTAAAATATTTCGAACTTTGTACGATTATATCCGAAAATTTTTTTAAATCGTTTTTATTAATACTGCCTGATGTATCGATAGTAATAATTAATTCATCAGGATATTTTTCAGTATCACCAATATATCCTGGAATATTTATTCCATGAATCCGATAATTATTATGTAATTTTCTCCAGTTTCGATTGTCGCTGGTTAGTTCTATGTTGTTTTTTATGGCTTTTTCAACTATTACATCCCACGGAACATCTACTTTGAGAATCTCATTAATATATTCAATAAGCTTTCCTTCCATTTTACCTTTTGATTTGATTTGTTCCATAAGGATTCTCGCTTGAATACGAATTTCATTTTCGATTTCTTGTATTTGTTCTTGTGGTATTTTTTGTAAAGGTGAAGAAATTTTTTTCTTTTTTTCACCATTTTTTTCATCAATTTCTATATAATCGATGTTTAGTGATATTTTTACTATATTTGTTTCTTTTTTTAACCATTCATAAGCTTCTTCTTCAGTACAATTTGGAAGAGCTTCATGTAATTTATCAATTATGATATAATTATCTTTGAATGGTTTCAAAGGTAACCTTTTTTTTAATTCTCTTTCGATGACATGATCACAAGCAACCGACCATATTTCATGAATTCTATTGCCTTTGCGACTAATATGTTTTTTGAGAATATGTAGTAACTCATGTACAAAAACATAAGCAATATTCTCATATAAAAAATCAAATTTGTTAATATAATATTCATTAAATGATATTTGGTTATTTATTAGAAATTTTTCATCGGATTTGTTGTAAGGAAATTCAACCATACCAATTATGTTTTTATTCATGTCATTTCTGATATTCCAATTGAATTGGTATGACTGTATTCCGAAAAATATTACATCTTTTTTTATTAATCGTAGATGAGCTTTTCTAATTTTTTCATTAGAATTGGTAGAATATTTTGTCATATTTTTCCTTTTTTTAATGTTTCTCCTGCAATTATTCGCAGAAGAAACATTGTGTTTTGTAGAAATATTAATCAGATATTTTGAATTTCATCTAATCTTTTTCTAAATATTTTTTTCTTTTTAGAATCTTCATTCATTATTTTGTAAATTTTTGTGAATATTTTTTTGTTCAATATTTTCTCAATATCGATAATTTCTTTTAACATTATAACACCAATATCTGGTGTTTCGTGCAAATATATCGTGAGAATTTTACAAAAATCATTGCAATTTTTCTCACTGTTGTTATTTGCCAAATAGTTAGTAAGACCAAATCCAAGTGAATATCTCTCACTCAGAGAATCTGGTATTGTGAATTTTTCAGCATCTTTTAGTATTTGTTTAAAATCAAATTTTCTGTAGATTTTGTAGTAATTTACAAAACTACTTGCGGCAGTTTTTCCAACATGAGCGTTGGTGAGGTATAATAATAGATCGGAATTGATTTTTTCGATTTTTTCTTTTTGGTTGATCATTTCTGATAATCTCGACCAACTTCTAGGTGATCCCCACGGGGAATCAACTTCTTCTTCTTCATGAAAATACTGAGTGTACTGATCGTTTTTTAAAAACGATCTTATGCCAATGTTTACTTCATTTGGGATAGCATAATTTCTATCCCATTCGTTAATATCGGTATGTACTTGTAGCATCATCACTCTATTTACGATAGCCGAAAACAACATTTTTGCTCCGGTTTTGTTACCATCATTTCCAGCCATCACTATGGCAACGTTTCTTGGAATTTTATAATCCCTAATTTTCCGTTCAGTTAATAATTCATATAACAACGACATATGAATTGATCCACACAAATGTAAATCGTCCAATAGCCAAATCACAAAATCTTTTTCTTCCGATAACCGAAAAAGTTCTCCAATTATTGATGGAAAACTCCATTTTGTACCGGTATGGATTTTTCCTTTAATTTTGATTTTTTCAAAATTAGGAATTCCCCCTAATTCTTCAAATGGTACAAGAGCGAAGTGAGTTGAGATGAATCCTGCATTATACTTTTCTGCAAGATTTTTAATCGTTGCTGTTTTTCCTCCACCAGGCTTTCCAATTAAATACGGAAAAGCAACATCCATTTTCGGATTTATTTGAAGAATAATGTTGTCTTTCAAAATGTTTTCTACGACAAAATTAATACTTTTCGATTTTTTTGCTATCATTTTTTTCCTTTCGTTGTTGGTTAATTAAAAAAACTTTTTTTTGCTTTTTAACAATTATTTTTATATGAAAAATAATAAAAATTAATAAAATTTTTTGTTGTGTTGTCAAACTCTCTAGAGACAATATCAGCAATCCTACGACTAAAGCCGTGGTTTTCACGCTTGAGGAGATTTTTTAGTGAGACAGTATAGTAACTTACAAAAGCATTTTGCAATGCAACCTTATGATCAAGGTAAAATTTTTGAAGAATTTAATAAACCGATACATGAGAATTTATTTATGATAAATCTTTTATTTTTAAAAACAAATTCGGAACATGTATCTTTCAATAATACAAAATGGGAAATGCGTCCAGAGGTTTTTTGTTTAGATCAATATGAAGATCGTTTTTATTTTTATCCAATAATTTTGTTAGTGAATGAAATATCAACGATTTTTAATTTTACAAGGGAGAATTTAAGGAATGGAATAGTTATTGCGCCGTTATTAGAAGCTATATTAAAATTTGTTTAATTCAGGTCAGCAACTCCACGGTTAAAGCTGTGGTTTCCACGCTTGAGGAGATTTTTGATGATTAGAAAGAACTTTGATGAAATAAATAAATCAAATTTATTTTTAGCTATTGAACGAAAATTACTTATTATACAAAGACTGAAAGAAAATAACGAATTAACATCAGTTTATAAAAATTTTTTTGATCAGTTTAAATTATTTTTATATAAGTTACCGAAAAACAATGTTAAAACGATAGTCGAGAAAGCATTTAACAATCAAAATATTTATTTGGGTGTTACTTTTTCACAAAGTGATGATGTTAAAAAAATATTTGCAAGAGTTGTATTAGATAATAATAAATTAGTTGCAGTAGTTTTAAATTCAAAAGCATTAGAAATTGATATTACGACTGGAGATTCAGATAATATTGATAACAGTATTTATGCGACATATTATGGAATATTACGGGCTGCAATTTTATTAAATAAAGAAAAAATAAAAAAAGATAATAAATTAAATAAATTATTATCGACTTATTTTTCTTCAGTAGTGCTGCAAGCTATAGAAAAAAACACTATATCATCTAAAAAAATAAAAAATCTTATTTATTTATCTTGTGTTTATTTATATTACAGTCATTTTTTTGGAATGAAATTTTATGGGATATTGAATGTAATCAAAAAGAATTACAAGGAACAATATGATGAAGATTTTGAAAAACTAATTGAAAAAAATAAAGTTTATACAAAATTAAATGATATATCAAACTTACTCGTTGATATGCATCTTTATTTAAATAATCCTAACCGACTTTCTTTAAATATGATTTTTAATATATCATTAAATAATTATAATTTAATGACTTCCAGTTTTGATTATTTTGCTCCAATGGTTGCATTACAATATTATCCAACTAACTTGTTTAAGGTTAATAAGAGAATGCCTTCGATTATATTGAAGGAAGTTGATTCAATATTGTATGATTATGCGAAAAAGATTGATTTTATGCAAAAATCGGATATTCACATACGTAAGTTGACTATTAAAGAATAGACAAGGAGGTTTTTGTTGTGGGTGGTATAACTTCTCTTGATGTATTGAAGAAATATTTTGAATATCGTGATTTCCCAACACAAAGTCAGTTTTGGGAATTAATTGATAGCATGTCAGTTTCAACTACTGGTAAACAGTCAGAAATAAAGAACTATAATCAAGTGTTAGCAAATTATGCTATTACTTTTTTGTCAACAGATTCAGGTTCTGGAGAAGTTATTTTAATTAGTTCACCACAAATTGTAACCGGAGTTGAAGGACAACAGTTAACTTTAGTTGGTACAAGTAATAGTGATTTTATTACATTGAGAAATGGTTCAGGTTTATCTTTATCAACTAATTCAATTCAAATAAAATTAAATGTAGTTGTAACTTTTGTATTTTCAAGGGAACTAAATTTATGGATAGAAAAGTCCAGAAATTCTGTTGCTACTTCTGGTGGAAATTTGGATTTTGATTTACTCTCAGAAGTATCTTCATCGCAACCATCGAATTACATAGTAATTTTTGATGGGACAGAAATAAAAAAAATAACAAAAGAGAATTTTTTATCTGGTTTAAGTACAACACAATTGGCTATTGAAAATGAAGGAGTAGAAATATCATCGACAGTAAATAGAATAAATTTTGTTGGTGCTGATATTGAGAGTTCTTTAGCTGGTAATAAAATTAATGTTTATGTACCGCCTCCAAATTTTTGTTCACACTTTAATACGACTGATGGTGTAACTGATGCTTTAATTGATGATATTCCAGCATTTACACGAAGGATAGCTGCTCCTTTAAATGAAGGTAATCCTTTTAAAATTGGCGATTGGGTAGCCGGAAATTCGTATAAATCTACAAATGAAAATTTTTTAACATATGAAACGAATGAAGATTTTAGTTTAGTTAATGAGACGACTGAAATCACAGTTACAGTATATGATGCGGATAATTTATCAGTATTATCAAGTCATTGGATGATGATTACTGGTAATATTAGTGTAACAAATAACAATATATTAATCAATATTTCAGATTACAGTTCAGATCAATTTAAATTTAAAGCTAAATTTAGATGTGTAGTAGATATTGCTAGTATTATACCAAATGGTGGAAGATTTTCTATTAAGATTGAACATAATAATGGTGTTGAAGGTGTTTTTGTTAAAGAACAATCTGACATATTTTACGACAATCAGCCGTTTCTCGCCGTTATAGATAATTTAAATATAAATGAAAACAATATTATATTAAAACAAATTAGTGGTGTATATTATTATGATTTAAATACATCATTTAATGTAAATTTAGCAACTATAAATTATCATAATAGTAATAGTTATCAAATGAGTTCATCAATTGAAATTAACGGCGAAGATTATGGTTTAAATCTGTTATCACTAGATTCAACTCATTTAAGTAATTGGACAAATATATATAACGATATAAATTCATTTTATACTAACAACAATTGGTTAATAATTCAACCAAATATTTTTAGACAAATTAATGCTAAAATTAAAGCTAGAATTAATGATTGGTCGATAGGAAGCTGGATATATAGTTCAGAAAAAAATATTTTGATTGATACTTATACTGATAATTCAACTTCAATATTTGAGGATTTTCGAAATGAATCGAGAAGATTACAATCAGATTATGCTACACCTTGGGATAGTTCGCATGATTTAAATAGTAATGATGGTTTACAGCTTAAAAATAGTCAACTAATTTATCCTTCAGAAGATTATACAAGTTATAATCCATTTTCTACTAGTCAACCAAATTATTTAAATTTAACTGGAGTGCGTTATTTTAGGAGTAGATTTTATCACACAAATATATCTCATTCAAATGGAAGATTTCAGTTATTAAATCATAATATTAATGAAAATAATATTATCAACCATAATATATTAATTGAAATATCTTTAGATAAAACAAATTGGTATATTGTTAATGATTTATATGTTGGTGGAAGTTTGAGTAATGGTAGTGGTTGTCGAATTAATGCTGATGTGTATAATTTAAATTTAAATAATCAAATTGAATTTACATTAGGAACTGGTGGTTTTACAGATGCTTCATCAGAGTGGGGTATTTGGTATAGAATAAGTTTTGATGAAAATTATTTTGCAAAATACATTGGTTCGTTTGAGATTGTAAATTGGATTTAATTATTTTTTCTTAATTAAAAGGAGGATTGCGCATCGAAATTTTTTGCGCAAATTTTTATGATAGTTTGTAAAAAAATTGACAAAAATTTTTATATTTTAGAAATTAACCCGTCTGGTGAGAATAATATTGTTTATAAATTTACACTTAAAAGGAGTGAACTTTATGAATTATATACTATATTAAGGGGTTTTTTTCAAGATTGATTTATTTTTAGGGGGTTTGC
>CAYLKS010000103.1:0-6685 GCA_964384205.1 uncultured bacterium
TTCTATCTTTCAATCCTTCCTCTCCTTGAAAAAGGTATCTTTTTACCCATTTGCGGACTGTCTTTACTGTTGTATTGAATTCTCTTGCTGCTGGCTTATTTCCATAAGCTAATGCATATTTGATTAATTTTTCTCTAATCGGTAAAATTATCTTTACTTTCTTTTAAGATTGTATAATATTTAATATTGGAGATAACTGTTTTTTGAGTCATGGTATCCTCCTTGTTTTTTTTGTTTTAGGTTTTTTTTCGAATTATAAAACACAATTTTTTTTAATTTAAGGGGGTACCATGTCCCTTATTTTTCCAATGGGGGTGTCACAATTTACTTGACATTACCAAAAAAACTCAATAAAATTTCTTCTTTCGACATTATTTTCCGCTATTATAACATAAAAAATAAATACTATCATTTCTCTTGATGAATTTTTATAAAAAGCTATATCTTTAATCCCCAAATTTTATATTTCTAACAATATACCATATAGTAAAAAATCTAACAATTTCCTTAAAATCTTATTTCAAATAAATTAAATTCATTTTTATAATCATCATAGTCAACTATAATATTATCAACATGTGCTAAGGAAGGGCCTCTTTTAACTCTTTCTATAAACAAATCCAAATTAAAACTATCACCTTCTGCTACAATATACACACTACCATCTGGTAAATTTTTAACATATCCTGTAATTCCTAAAGAAGTTGCTAATTTTTCAGTATAATACCTAAAACCAACACCCTGCACTCTGCCAAAAACTTTAATACTTGCTCTTTTATATTGCATCTACAGTTCTCCTGCTAATTTTGTAAAAATATTCACAAAACTATCAAAATCATTAAAATAATCAATTTTATCTGATATTTGATGTTCTTTCCATGAATAATATGCTATTATTTTTTTATTAAACTGCAATGCATAAGCTATCTCAGATAAAGTTCCAAAACTCCCCTCAAAAGCAACAATAATATCATTAGTCATAGCAATTATAGAATTTCTGGCAACTCCTATACCAGTGGCAATTGGTATTGTTACATATTCATTGGCAAAATCAATATCAGAATCAGGTAAAATACCAACAGAAATTCCTCCTTTTTCAAATACTCCTTTACAAGCATACTCCATTATACCACCTTTCCCACCACAAATAACAATAAATCCATTCTCCGCAAGATAACTGCCAATTTTATAGGCAAGTTCTAAAGAAAACGAACTTGCCTGCCTTCCACCAATAATTCCTATTTGTTTTTTTCTAAGCATATATTTCTTCTAATCATATAATAAATATTTCTTTCTTTTCTCTTTAAATTTTTTCAAATCCTTTTTATATTCTTCAATAAATTTATTAAGGGGAACTTTGTCTTTCAAATATTTACGAATCTTAGCAGTTCCCATAGCCTTTTCAAACATATCTTTTGAACCAGTTTTATCAATCTTGAAAAAATTCTTTTCTGGGTACAATTTTTGAATAGCATCTATAATATTAATTTGAACTGTATACGGTAAAAATTTCTTAGTATCTGTAATAATAATCTGAACACCAGAACAAGATTTCCCTTTAAAACGACCATAATATGGCTTAAAAGACAGTGGCCTGAAAAAAACACCTTCTAAATTTCTACTATTTAATTCTGCTGCTAATTTATCACCATCAATAGAATCACTCCCGATCAATTCAAAGGGTAAAGTATATCCAACACCCTCGGAAAGAGTTCCAAGCTCACCAATCCCACCAGTTGTAGCGCAATAATAAGATGTCTCCCATCGTGGTATATGAGGTGATGGTGGAATCCACAATAATCCGGTATCTTTATATTCCATATTATGTGAATAGCCTTCCATTTTTATAACTCTCAATTTACAATTTATTTTAAATTCTTCATTAAAAAATCTTGCTAATTCTCCAACTGTCATTCCATAAACATAAGGTATAGGGTAAAGTCCAATAAATGAACTAAACTCTGGCTCTAATATATTACCATCAACTAAATTTCCATTCATAGGGATAGGCCTGTCGAGTACTACAAATTCAATGTTATTTTCAGCTGCAGCCTCCATTGCATAAGCCATTGTGTAAATATAAGTATATGGTCTAATACCTATATCTTGAATATCATAAAAAATAACATCCACATCTTTTAACATTTCTTTCGATGGTTTTCTATTTTTCCCATACAAACTATATATAGGCACACCCGTTTTATTATCTTTATTATCATCAACATGTTCTCCTGCTGTATAATTACCTCTAAGTCCATGTTCAGGCCCAAATAATTTTATCAACTTCGGATCCTTCAACTCATATAAAGCATCTATTGTAGATTTCAAATCAGAAGTCATTCCTGTAGGATTTGTGATTAATGCTATTTTTTTTCCCTTATATTCTGATACATATTTTTTTAAAAAAACATCTATTCCTGGTAAAACATTAGTATCTGCAAAAGACATTAGATGGCTCCATTTAAAAAATAAAAACAAAAAAATAATTACATAAAAATTTTTCCTCATATCTCCTCCCATTTGTAATTAAACATTATAATACTCTTTGTACCAATTTATAAAATTTTTGACTCCCTGTTCTATTGACACCTTAGGCTCAAAACCTAATAATTGCCTGCTGTGTTCAATATCTGCAAAACTTTCAACCACATCACCAGGCTGTAATGGTAGTAATTCTTTTGATGCTTTTCTACCTAAATTTTCCTCAATCAATGAGATAAAATATAATAATTCCACACTTCTGTGATTCCCAAGGTTAAAAATTTCATATAAATAAGCCTTCTCCAATGCAGCTACCACTCCATTTACAATATCATCAATATAGGTAAAATCTCTTTTCATTTTTCCATAATTAAAAACCTTTATGGGCCTATTTTCCAGTATTGCTTTAGTAAATAAAAATAACGCCATATCAGGCCTACCCCATGGCCCATAAACAGTAAAAAAACGAAGTCCAGTAGTAGGCAATTTATACAAATGGCTATATGTATGTGCAATTAATTCATTCGATTTTTTACTTGCTGCATATAATGAAATGGGATGATCTACTCTATCTTCTACAGAGAAAGGAATTTTTTCATTTTTTCCATATACAGAAGAAGATGAAGCATATACAAAATTTTTTATTTTAAATTGCTTGGATAATTCTATCATATTAAAAAAACCAACAATATTACTTTGAATATAATCTTCAGGATGAGTCAAAGAATGACGAACACCGGCTTGGGCAGCTAAATTACAAACTTTATCAGGTTTTTGTTCCTCAAAAATTTTCTTAACATTATCAAATATAGCTATATCTTCTTTATAAAAAACAAAATTTTCAAAATCCTTTAAAATATTCAATCTATCATTTTTAATTTTTATATCATCATAATTATTAATATTATCTATGCCAATAACAAAATATCCCATCTTAAGCAACCTCAATGAAAGATGAAAGCCGATAAAACCAGCACATCCTGTGACAATAATTTTTTCCATCTTGCACCCTTTCTATGAATTAATTAAGTTATAATAAAGTCCTGTATTATTCAAAATATTATCAACTTTATCCAATATAAAATCTCTATCTTCTTCTGAATTAACAAAATCTATATCTGAAGTATCTATTTTTACAACTTTCGATAAAGTAAAATATTTAAAAAACAAATCATAACTATAAATCAAAGATTTTAAATAATCTTTTTTTATATTCTTTTCAAAATCTCTGTTCCTTTTTTTTATCCTTTCACTTAATACATCCATATTAGCATACAGATAAATTATTATATCAGGTGAAATTATATCTTTTTCAAATGCTTTATACATTTTATTATAAATTAATAAATCATTATCGGAAAGATTCATATATGCAAAAATTTTATCTTTATAAAAAGTATAATCTGCAATAATAAATGAATGGAATAATGAAAATTCCTGAATATCTGAAATCTGCTGTTTATACCTATTAATCAAAAAAAATACTTGAGTATGAAAGGCATTTTTTTCTATATCATCATAAAATTCCTTTAAAAAAGGATTATCATAATATTGTTCCAAAATCAATTCACCATTATATTTTTTAGCTATGAGTTTTGCAAGACTTGTCTTACCAACTCCAATAGGGCCTTCAATTGCAATATATTTATACTTTTCTATATTCATATAGCAATCCAGTCATTTATATTTAATTTTTCTATATAACAATCAAAATTTTTATTCTCTAAATAAGTTCTAAGCTCAATACCTATCTCTGGCAATTTAATATTTGGTAAAATTTCCGCCATTGGATACAATACAAAATTTCTATTTAAATAATCTGGGTGAGGTATTTTTAAATTTGTAAATTCATACTTTGAATAATTAAAAAACACAATATCTATATCAATTATTCTGGGGCCATTTCTAAATATCTTTTTTCTACCCATTTTTTTCTCAATATTTTTAACAAACATCAATAATTCTTCTGGAAAAAAATTTGTATAACCTGCCACAACACAATTATAAAAATAATCTTGTTCCTCAAAGTACATAGGTTCTGATTTATAAATAGAAGAAATCTTATATATTTCTATCTTTTCTTTTAAAAATTCTATAGCATCAACCAAGTTCTGGACTTTGTTCCCAACATTTGTTCCTAATGACAATATAATATCATTCATTTTTCAAATGGATATGTTAAAATAAATTCCACACTTTGCAAATCAGCATTGACAGGGATTTTTTCTTTTTTAATAGAAACTACTAATTTTATAATATTATTATATTTCGATATAATATTATTTACTAATGTATAAGCAAGTTGTTCTATAAGATGACATTGTGTTGTCTCAACAATCTCCTTGGTAATTTTGTATATTTCAACATAATTAATAGTATTTTCAATCTTATCTGTTGTACATGCTAATTCAGCATCAAAATATATCTCCATATTAATATAATAAACCTGCCCCAAATCTCTTTCAGCAGGATGAGTGCCATGATATCCATAAGCTTTAATATCATTAATTTTTAGCTTTCCTATCATTATCTTCTTTCCTATGTTTTTTAAATTTCATTGGAATCCATAAATCTTCAATTCGTCTAAAAGTCTCAATAAAATTCTCTTTACTTATACCAAGATTTATTACAAAAAATCCTTCTCCATATTCTCCATACAATGTACCAGGAATCACCTGAATATTCAAATTTCTCAAAAAAGAAACATATATTCCATCAGCAGAATATCCTGCCGGCACTTTTATCCATAAAAAGTTGCCTCCTGCAGGTTTATAATAAAACCATGACCATTGATTCAATTTTTCTATTGCAAATTCTAAATTTGTCTTTACTGTGTTCATAAAATTTTCTCTAATAGACTCAAAGTTATTTAAATAAAAATTCGCAAGATTTAAAGAATAAAAATCAAAAGTAAAATCTGTTTTTCTAACAAAATTATTTATATAATTAGAAATCTCTTTATTACAAATTATAAATGATGGTGAAAATTTCGAATTTCCAACCTTAAATGATATTATTTCAAGAAAATAATTCATATACTTTTTTTCTTTTAAAAATGTCATTGGCTCATTATTTTCAAATAAAAATAAATTACCAGAAGCCTCATTTACCACCAATATATTCATTTTTTTTGCAAAATTATATAATTCTTTTATATAAAAATCATCCATAACTGCGCCAATAGGTTCATGCGGATAATTTATAAAGAACATAGCAGAATTTATTAAAAAATTTGACATAATATAAGATAAATTAGGTAAATAATAATATCTTTGTAATAATGGTACTTTTACAATTTTTGCATCTGTTAACAATGCTATATTTCTATAAATAGGATTAATTGGATCCGATAAAAGCAATACATCTTCAGAATCAAGAAATGTAAAAAATAAAGATTTTAATAAATCAGAATAAGATGAGAAAAATAAAACTTCTACTTCTTCTCGAAAACTAATATTATATTTTTTTTCAAACCATTTTATAAACCAATCTACTATTGTACTTTCTTTTATATCTATAAAACTCAAATTAGCATTATGTACAATAAAATCATCTCCTATAGAAGAAGGACAATGAGAAATTAATGGTAATTTTTTATTTATCAACTTTATTTTATTTTCTTCTTCCCCATCTAATACCGGCAATAATTTATACAACCTATCAGATTTATCAAATATTAATTTTCTAAACATAAAAATATCCTATTATTTTTTGTTAAATTTAAAATAAAAAAGATAAAAAGTCAATATAAATATTATTAAGTATAAAATTTCAAGTATATGTTGACAATTCTATATAATAACACTATAACTAATAATAAAAAAAGGAGCTTATAATGGAATTTAAAGAAAAACTTCAAGTTTTACAAAATACCTTCTTTTCTATCTACCCAGATGGATTTAATAGTCCGGAATTTCAACATTTAGAAAAAAAGCACAAACTCACAAAAACAAATAAAAAAATTCATGAAATATTTAATTCAAATATTATAAATAATGATATAGAATTTTTAGATGCAATCACTAAAATTTTATCATCATCTTCTATAATATCAGTATTTGAAAAGATAAAATTCAGAAATTTTATGAAAGAAATTCACACAGAACAAAAGAACAATATGTCCCAGGCCATAAAAGAATTATTAACAGGCAATCAACAAAAAGGATTTGAACTATTTATAAATATTCTTAAAAAATACAAAATT
>CAYLKS010000104.1:0-2191 GCA_964384205.1 uncultured bacterium
AATTTAAAACCAATAAAATAAATATGGATTATGATGGTTTGGACACTTTATACATCTATTCTTGTATCTTTAGTTTACTTGCTTTTCTTTTAACTTTTTTTGGTCTTGAATTACATATAGCCTATGAATCAAACAAAATAATGGCATTTCTTATAACAAATTATGGTTGGGTTGGTGCTTTCTGGGTGAAAATTTTTTTTATGTTTGTTTGTTTTCTATATTATAAAGGACTTATTTTTTTAAATGCAAAACTTAAATTAAAATACCAAAAAATAGAATATACACCTTTTTTTGTGGTTCTTATATGTTTTTTATTTTCACTTTTTGATTTCATTAATAATATTTATGTTATTTTCATGTGAAATCACATTAATGCGACATATTTTTATGAAAAATGCCTTTCAGTAACGTGATTTTCAAAACAGCATAATGCAATGTAACAACGTGAAGACACTTTTTATATTTTATGAGACTTTGAGACATTTGTTCTCTTGCTATTGGTTTTAAAGTCTCAAAAAGTCTCAATGTCTCACAAATCTTTCATATCTCTGATACATGCCTTTTAGTCTTAATAATTTCTCTCTTAATCTGTAAAAAGTGGCTTTTGATTTACCCGTTTCCTCTATGAAACTTTTAATCTGCTCGTTTGTGCTTTCATTCTCCTTTAACAGTTCATTTATTAAGTATAAATCCCTGTCAAAATCTAACCTCTTTAATGCTATTTTTTCCCAATTTCTTGGATATAGTCTATACCATTCATATATAGTGAATAAAGTTCTTAAATTAATATGCGTTGCTTCATTGCTATAAGTTTTAATAAAATTGCATATTTTCAGAGGAATATTATTATACTTTGCTATACAATAAATCAATTTTATCCTTTCCGAATATGTAAAAAACACTTCATGAATTATACACCTATCCTTTAAAGGTTCAATTTTAATTGGATTGTTAGAAGTAAAAATGAGTTTTGATGTTATAACAAAAGGTGTGTATGCCTTTAACAGTTTGCTTGTGGTATTGTAATCTACTATTCTTTTTCCTGATGGGTTAAACAATGCCTGTATAAGTATGTTTTTCATTTTGTCATTTTTCATTATTTCGCTTATATCCTCAATTATAATGGCTTGTGCATTTTTATAATCCCATAATTTATTCACAAATTCTAAAGGAGTGATATGCCCAGACAAAACATAAAAATCATCATTAAATTTTAACCCGTTTTTCTTTAAAGTTTCTATAATCATGTGCGTTTTACCTAAACCTGTATCGCCATAAACATAAAGCCCATGCTTATAGTTATTTTTAAGCAAAAATTCAATATCCAAAATTAAATCCTTATAGAACCCCTTTATTTCCTGTGGAGATTGTTTTATGCTCTCTATTTCCCTTTTTAAATCCTCTCTTAATTGTTGCTCATATCTTTCCCTTTGCTCTTGTTCTAAATGTTCAATATAATCCCTATCATAGGTATCTGTTTGCCTTGTTAAATTCTTTAAGAATTCTATTATTTTCCTCTTATTTTCCTGCCATGTTAATGTATTATCCCATAAGGATTCTATATCATAATCATTTACATCTAAACCAAACTTCTTAAACATGCGTTCTACATTTCTTTTATAAATTCCTTTTAGTTCTACCATAATTTCTCCTTATTATAAATGTTCTTAATAATATTATAAAATAAAGATTTTTATATTTTACTATGATTCTATTTGTTTAATCAATTCTGATAACATTTCCCAAAACGAATTAAATTTAGGAGAAATAACACCATTATAATCACACATAAGAATAAAACCATAATAGTTTTTATTTTGCTCACTCCAACAGTTTATAATTATAGTTCTCATGAAAATTCCTTATACAAAACCTCAAGTTTTCGCTTTTTCTTTCTGATTTCTTTCAGTTTTTCCTTCAATTCGCTTTCTTTTGTTGTTAATCTTAAAATTTCGTATTTTAACTCATTAGGAATTTTAGTAAAAATGTTAAATGTATATTCCTTATTCCTTTTTTTTGCGTTTTTGAAAATAAATTCATAAGGTATTATAAATTCATATTTCCACCATAATGAAACAATTTCATTAGGATTCTTAATTTTAAGTATTTGCTTTATATCATTAGTAGTAAATACACTTTTTTTAATTTTCTTTTTAAAAGTGATAAATTTCTCAAAAACCCAGATTTTTGT
>CAYLKS010000104.1:2291-6657 GCA_964384205.1 uncultured bacterium
TCACCTTAAAAGCCTATCTGTAACGGAATAACGGAACGAATTATACACTATATCAAAACTTCTACTCATACCAAAAACAGTATTATGATATACAAAACCATAAGGTTGTTTTAAAATCATATAAGGATTTAAATAATCCCTAAATTCTTGCAATATCCCTTTTTCATCTACATAATAAACCTTAAAATAAGTATGATTAGAATTTAAAGCAACAACATAAACCTCATTCCTATGCTCTATAATCCATTTTTTTATTTTTTGCTGTTTCAAAATGCTTTCAATTAAATGTTTTTCATTAAAAAATTTAATATAATAATTCTTTATACTATTGTTTATATCTTTCAGTTCTTTCTTAACCTCTTTTTTGCTTGTTAATATTATAACATTATTTATTTTTATCATTTTTTCTCTCCAATGCTTTCTTTTTAATCTTATAAAATAAGTTTGTAATAGCCTTTCTATTTTTATACTCATCATCATATTTTCTAATTTGTTTAGATATTTCAGAAACAGATAATCCCATTTCTTTTAATCTTAATGCTTTATCTATTTCCTGTGCTGTCCATTTTTTTATTTTTTTAGTATAACCTTTTATTTTTCCTTCTTTTTTTAATTCATTTATTTTATCAATTATGCTTCTTTTGTTTTTGTTCTTGTTTGAATATCTTATAATTCTTCTTGCTATTTCTCTCGGTTTTAATCCCATATTCACATAATTAATAAGTTGCTGTGTTTCTTCTTGTGTCCATTTTTTAAATTTTATGTTTCTTTTTCTTTTTCTGTTTTCTTTTTCTGTTTTTGTTTCAGAAGAAAAAATAAGCATTTTTAGTTCTTCATCTGTTAAATTTAAATCATTTTTAAGTTGTTTTAATTCTTTCAGTTCATTTATAATTTTTTTTAACATATATACTCCTCCTTTTTAATATATTCTTAATAAGATTTATAACAATAAAATTTATAAACTTAACGGTTAAATTTTACTGAACATTTTGTTTAATCAATTACTTTCCATTCACCGTTTATCAATTTCCATAAAGTAGTATAATCATATTTTTTATTTAGTTTTTTTAATAATTCTTTTGCTTGTTTTTCTGTTAATGGTTTTGAAATATGATAAGTTTTCCCTCTTTTTGCTGATTTATAATAAACAGATTTTCCATATTCAATTCTATATATTTTTTTTGTTTTCATGGTTCACCTTTTAATTTTAATAGTTCCGTGTGTAATTCTTTCTATTTCCTTTAGTATGTCTTCATATTTCATGTTCTTATAATTCTTTAGAAGTTTATCATACTCTTTTGTGTCTATTCCACTCCTTTTCAATTCGTTTCTTAATTGTTCAAAAACACCCAATATATAGTATATGTTTCCTGATGTGGTTTTTATATCAATTTCCATTATTTCACCCATTTAAATTTTAGAGATAATTGTTTCAATTTGTTCAAGAGATAAACTTCTTAAAAAATCAAAATCTATATAAGTAGCCATACCTATATGATTTACTACATACCTTCCGTTATAAACTACATTTTTGTTTGTTAAAATTCCTTTTAAAACCCGTTCCGTTAAATTTCTTTTATTCTTTATTACTATATCCATTTTCATATTAAAAACATTTTTAATAATAAGATTTATAAATTTAACGGTTCTTTTTAGGAAATATTTAGAAATTGTATATATTGCTCAAACTCCTTTATATAATCGTTATCTATTTTTTGTTTTGCTTTGTGTTCGTTTATTAACATTTTTATCACTAAAAAAAAGATAAGAATAATCTTTATTATAAAGTGTATAAATTTCTATGTTGCTTGTATCTATTTCCTCATCATAATTAAACATAATTTCTATTTCACAATTCACTCTTAATTTTAAATTATCTTTTATACAAATGTTCATTATCGCTTTTGCAAATTTTTTATTTACAAAAAGAATAGAACATAAAAAGTTTTTATTTATATATTCGTCATCTGTTACTGAAAAGTCTTCTAAACCAAGTTCATGATGTGAATGTATTACCGTGTTATAACCTTGCTGTTTCAATTCTGTTATATGTTCTTGATTATATTCTATCTGTGATGCTGAAACTCTCTGTTTCACTATTTTATAATCATCACTTAATATAAAATCACCATTTTCATCAAAATTACCTTTACAAAGCAAAGAAAATTCATAATTTCCTATTTGTTCTTGTATTTTGTTACAAATAAGTAATAATTTCAGAGGTATTTTTATTTTAATTTTATCAATAAACTTTATATCACTATCCCAGACAGATAAATAATTTCGTTTTGAATAATCTTTTATATGCTTTTTTCTTTTAGCCATTCAATCACCTCTTTTATATCTATTTTTGCTATTTTTTCTTGTTCAAAATGAATATTATCAAAAACAGTATACATAACAATAACAAGAGAAGCAAATAACGGAGAAAACAACACCGAAGGAGTAATAATATACCCGTTTCCGCCTTCACCGAATAAATTTATAGTATTCTTATGCTTATTAAAATGTATAGTCAAATTAAAAGCATCATAACCAGCTCTGATTATATTTTTTTTCTTATGTTCTTTTCGTAAGTTCAAAACCCTATCACAACAATCTATTATATATTCACATTCATCTAACAGTTTTAACTCATTTCTATTCAATTGTTCATAAGTTTTTTTTATGCTTACAACATCACAGTTTAACCTTCTTTCATAAATAATCTCTTTTATAGCATCTACTTTAAATTTATTTATATCTTTTAGTCTGAAAATAGTTCTATTCAAATTATGTATAGTAACTTTATCATTATCAACAAGAATAAGTTTTTTAACTCCCCATAAAGCAAAATTTAAAGCAGTCCATGACCCAACCCCACCAACCCCTATTACACATATTTTTTTATTCTTATACTTTTCAAGTTCTAAATCTTTCTCTCTCTCATATATTTTTTCACAAAATTCAAACATACCACACATCCCCCCTGTTGCATTTTCTTTTTATTATTGTTTTTAATTCTTTTGTTGCAGGATTTGAAGAAAAAGCAGAATCTAAATTACATATTTCAAAAAATTTTTCAATATTCTCAAAAACATATATTATATCTCTGTTTCTCAATTCCTTTAAACATACATTATTTTCACTATTTACATTTACATGATAATGTTTTTCAACATAAACTCTATCTACATTATTACTTATTTTTATGTGTATGTTTTTTACAAAAAATCTATCTGTATCTAAATTATATAATTTATTACCATATTTTACAAACTTACATATTATTTTCTTTTTTATTACTATTTCATTATTTTCTATTACTATATCTTTATGTTTTTGTATAAGTTTCAAAGCATTTATAAACGTATTAGCTCTTTCTTCTTCAATTTCTCTTTCTTTTTCTTTTAACATTTCTTCTAAAACTTTTATTTTATAAGAATAAACATTTTTATAGTATTGTTTTATATTGTTTATGTGATAGTTAAGTAATTTTTTTACATTTTTCAAATATGCGTTCTTATCAAATTGTGTTTTTATTTCAATTATTTTTGTTGTATTTAATTCTTTTAATTGATTTAAAATGTTATTTTGCATTAAACTTATTTTTTCGTTTTTATAATGTTTTTTAATTATTTTTTTTGCAAGTTCATAAAGTTCTTTTCTTTCATTGTGTATAAAATCAGAAAAATGAAAATTATTAAGAATGTCCACTACACAAAATATGTTGTCATTTTTATCAACATAAATATATTTTGCTTGTTTGTTAATGTCTGTAAGACCACCGTGAGCAAAATATGTTTCTGAACCTTTGAGATATATTTTTAATTTTATTTTTTTTGCTTCATTGTTGTTGTCTGTATATTTATTAATTATTACTTTATACTTTTCATGTTTTGAATATATAAAACAAATATTATTTAATATATTTATTTCATCATCATTATAAAAATCTCTATGTAAATAGATTATATCAAATCTGCTATTTAAAAATTTATAAAAATTATAACATTCTAATCTTTTTTGTTCCTCACCATATCCTTTTATTATCATTTTATCACCAAAAAAAAATAAAAAAGAAAAGAAATTTTATCCTGCTTCGTCATAACTGAAAATTACTATAATCCCTTTCTGAATAGGAAAATCCGTTGCTGATAATGCTTTTTGTTTTATCTCTCCATTTTCTTTATAATAGTGTGTTACAACGAATTTGCTTATATCATTGTCTCTTGCCATTCTTTTTATGTCTTCAGCAGTTACTTTCTCATAACTTCCCACTTCTTCTCTTCCTATATAAACCTTTACACCTTTTTCATCTTCATTTATTTCCCACATTCAATCACCTTCCTTTTTATTTTTTAAAACATTTTTAACAATAAGATTT
>CAYLKS010000105.1:0-6551 GCA_964384205.1 uncultured bacterium
TGATATTATAAGGGCTATGTTTATAGCAGGAGTATCAGCAAGAAAGACAGGCAAGATTTTATAAGAATTACTACAAACTTCAGTCTCTGCTTCCTTTATCAGCGCAGCAGTTGATATCGCGGATGTTATAATAGAGAAATTCAAAAGGAGAAAATTAGATTATTATCCTGTAGTTTACATAGACGCCACATATATACCATATATACCACATATACCACTAAAAAGGGACAGTCTCTTGATAAAGAGGCAGTTTATGTTATTTTAGGTCTTAAGGTAGATGGAAGATAAGAGCTACTTGGATATTATCTGGTTGGAGGAGAAAAGAAAGCAACTGGATGGAAAAATTGTATAAGGAGCTTAAGGACTATATCAGGATAAGAGGATATTTTCAGTCTGAACAAAGTGCAGACAAATTTCTTTATCTATTTTTTAATGAAAAGAATGAGAAATATTTATCAAGAAGGCTCGGGTATTCTGATATATTGATGGAGGTATTTAGACAATGAAAAAAAATGGGAATGACACAATTTACTTGACATTTCCTTAAAAATTTATTTGACAGGTTTTTTTATTACGAAAATATTAATGTTGTTATTTTTTAGTTTTAATTTTTTAATGTGTATATTTTATAATATAGGAACACATTTCTCTTATAATTCTCTATCTAAGAAGTGAAATAGTTATCTCCAATTTTTTTAATATTTGGATATACAAATATAAAGGTGTAATATTGGAAGGCTTTTTTGCTTCTTTTGTTTTTTTATATATTTAATGTGCTGATAACCAATTATCTCCGGTGCTTATATCTACGATTAAAGGTACCCTTAAAGTAACAGTTTTTTCCATTATTTGTTTTATTTTATCTTTGAATTCTGGAAAATATTTTTTTTCACATTCGAATAGCAATTCATCATGAATTTGCAGCACCATTTTAATGGGGATTTTCTCTTTTTCAATCCAGTTATTAATGTCTATCATTGCTTTTTTAATTATATCCGCTGCAGACCCCTGTACTGGTGTATTGATAGCCATTCTTTTAGCATTTTCAAGAATATTTTTATTGCTACTTTTTATTTGAGGAATATATCGTTTTCTATTGAACATTGTTGTAACGTAGCCATTTTCCTGGGCAAATTTTACAGTATTATCTATAAAATCTTTAACTTTTGGAAATCTTATAAAATACATATTAATAAATAGTTCTGCTTCTTTTCTTGATATTTTTAGTTCCTTTGCAAGAGAGAAAGCACTCATTCCATAGATTATGCCGAAGTTTATTGTTTTGGCATGACGTCTCATTTCAGCTGACACATCTTTTTCATCAATATTGTAGATTAGGGCAGCTGTCTTTCTATGAAAATCAGTAGCATTTTTAAATGATTCTATAAGATTTTCATCACCACTTAAATGAGCAAGTACTCTTAGTTCTATTTGACTATAATCAGCTGAAATTAGAATATTCTTTTTAGTTCTTGCCTGGAAAATTTCCCTGATTTTTTTGCCTCTTTCAGTTCTTATTGGTATATTTTGTAGATTTGGATTTGAACAGGATAATCTACCTGTTGCTGCTATTGTTTGATTAAAAGAAGGATGAATAAGCCCGGTTTTTTTACTAATGAAATCTTTTAGAGGAGATAAATACGTTGAAACTAATTTTGATAATTGTCTATATTCCAATATTAATTTCGGAAGTATGTGTTTATCGGCTAATTGTTTTAAAACCTTAACGTCAGTTGAGAATCCGGTTTTAGTTTTGCGTATGGTAGGAAGCTTCATTTGATTGAATAATATTTCTCCTAATTGTTTAGTACTATTGATATTAAATTGATAACCTACAATGTTATATATTTGTTTTTCTATTTCTGTAATTTCTTTATTAAATTTATTTAAAATTGAGTTAAGAAGTTCTAAATTTACGTAAATTCCATTCATTTCCATATTCGCAAGAACTTTTATAAGGGGCAATTCGATATTTTTAAATAGGCTATATAAATTATTTTGTTTAATTAGTGGAAGGAGCTTTTCTTTTATTGCGAAAGTACAAACTACATCTTCTACAGAATAAAAAGCGGCACTTTTTATATCGAGTTCATCAAAATATTGTTTGTTTGTTTCTTTCATTAAATTGCTATAAGATTGCATTGTATAATTTAGAAATTTTTTTGCTAATCTATCCAGGCTGTGGTGATGTTGGTCTGGATCTAAAAGATATGACGCAATCATTGTATCAAAATATATATTGTTTAAATGGACTCCTGCATTTTTTAGAACTATGTAATCATATTTTATATTTTGTCCGATAAATTTTTTATTTGATAGTTTATCATTTAAAATAGATAAAACATCAGGAGATAAGTTCGTTCCGTTTTTATGACCAAATGGAAGATAATATCCTTTATTAGCTTCAAACGCAATAGATATTCCTATAAGTTGTGCATCAATTGGAGAGAGAGAATTTGTTTCAACATCTATTGCAACAAGTTCTGTTTTATCTAACAATGATATGAATTCATCGAATGTTTTTTTGTTATCTATAATCTGGAATTCGAATGAGAATTTTGTATTTTGTGTCTCAAGCCCAAAATATTTTATAAATGAATTAAATTCTAATTTTTCAAGAACAGGAATTGCTTTTTGCGGCTCAGGTTGTTTTATCTTAAGTTCATCGAAATTAATATTGATATTGATATTTTTATCTAATGTAATAAGTTTTTTAGCAAGTATGGCTTTGTCAATTCCTTTTTTAAATTTTTCTTTTAAAGATTGAGGAGTGATTTTTTCTAAATTTTGAATGATTTGTTCAAGCGATGTGTATTGTTTAAATAATTTTGTAGCAGTTTTAGGCCCGATACCATTTATTCCCGGTATATTATCAGATTTGTCCCCTATAATTGCGAAGTAATCAATAATATGTTCCGGATATACCCCGAATTTTTTATAAACTTCATTTCTATCATAGATTTTTTCTATGTCGGAGCCTTTTGCAGGCCTTATAATTTTTATATTATCATTCACAAGCTGCATCATATCTTTGTCACTGGTTAAGATTAGTACATTAAATCCATGTTTTTCAGCACGTTCAGCAACAGTTGCAATAATATCATCAGCTTCTACTCCATCAATTTCAAAATATTTAATATCCAGAGCAGATAATAATTCTTTTAGAGTCGGAATTTGTTCTGCCATTTCATCCGGCATTTTTTCTCTTGTTGATTTATATTCTGGGTATATTGATAATCTTTTTTCAGCTTTTCCAAGATCAAAAATAACAGCAATATAGTCTGGTTTATAATTTTCTAATATTTTTTTTAAAACATTTAGAAAAATAAAAGGGACTGTTGTAAAAATACCGGTTGAAGTTCTTAAAGGATTTTTAAATGCATAAAATGAACGGTATGCTAAGGCTGTTCCGTCTATTATAAGTATAGTTTTATTCATATTATTTTAGCTTGAATTTATCGATAATATCAAAAGTGACAGGATTTTTCACCTCTACATAAATATGTTCTCCATTGACATGAATAAGAACAACAGCATTTTGAGTTGAAAAATTATAGTCGAATTTAGACCATGGCAATTTTTCCTGAGCATAATAAGGAGCGCCTGCTGCTCCATTGTTTATCTGATATATTGCTCGTTTGAGATTTAGTTTTTTGCCTTTCCAGTTATCTGGATACATTTTCATTTTATTATTGATATAGAGCCTATTATAATTGTGTTCATCACCAGTAAGAATTGCTACGACTTTTGATGATTTATTGATTAATAGATCTAATAATTGGTCTCTTCTTTCAATAATTCCAAATTTTACAGGTGTACCAGCAATTACGGGCCTTTTAGAATTATCTCCGTTATACCACATATCGTCTTTGCCATGTCCTCCATTTGGGAAAAAAGGAGTATGCAAAGTTATAAAAATATGATCAATATTTTTATTTTTTTCTAATTTTTCTAATGTATTTTTTAGCCATTCGAATTGTTTGTCCATTATATAGGCATGCAAATTCCCGCTGGCAGTAGTAAAGTATTTTAATGATGGAGAATACCAATAATTAGAGTTTAGAACAATTATCGCAGTATTTCCATAAGAATACCAGAAAACAGTTTCTTTATATTTTGGAAAATCTAATTTATCTGGATTTGGATCATAATATGCACCGTCTTCTGATATCGGCCCATTTTCAAAATTTACAAATTCTTCACTAAATATAGATTCAGCAGAATTATTTTCAAATGGGAATTTATCAATTGAAATAGATGACCTTGAATTTGGTATATAGAATCTATAATTGTATGCCTCGTGGTTGCCCATTGTAATATTTAAGGGAATATAATGCCAGAATGGCTCCACTGCTCTTTTAAAATTTGCATATTGTAATTTCATTTCTTCTTTTTTTGTTGAATATCCAGATATAAGATCTCCAGTGAATTGAATAAACTCTGCATTTTCATTAACAGCCATAGCAACAATTTTTTTCAATATATAAGCATTGGGACCAAAAAAATTTCTTTCTCCTCCACCTCTACCGCCTCTGGAATCACTAATATATGCAAAAGTAAATGGTTTTCTACTACCTTGCGGTAATGCTGTTCTGAATGAATAAGATTGGGATAAAATTCCATATTTAATAGTATATTCATATTTTGTATAAGGTTTTAGTTTTGATATTTCAATTTCATGATTTAATTCTTCTTTTTTATCTGTATATGAATTATTGTTGACTAAAATAGTAGCTTTTATAGGCATATTTGTTCTAAAACTTATTACACAACTTGTATCTGTTAATTTATTGATAAATGGCCCTTCAATTATTGTAGGTATAATGGAAAAACCTTTTGATTTATCATATTTGAAACTTATTACTCCATCATATAACATGGTTCCATTATCTAAAATTATTCTGTAACCTAAAGTCCCGTAACCTTTTTTTTCCCAACTTATCATATCGTATTTCCCGGAAAGTTTTTCTTTTATATTAATAAATGCCTTCCCTTTTACAATTGTTTCAACAGAATGAAAGTATACAGGTAGCGGGTATTTGCCATCTTCATAATTTATAAAACCATAATGTAGTGTCCCAGATAATTCCTCGTCCTGGAAATTAAATTTTATTCCGTCTTTATTTCCTTGAGGTATATTAATAAACTTTTTTAATGAGTAATATTTTTCAGGAGTATATTCGAAAATTTTCATACCATTATATTGAAGAAATAGTTTTCCATTTTTGTAACCTAAATTTGTATAAATCGCAGGGATTTCTTGGCCATAGGAGTTTAAGTATAAAAATAATATAATTAATATGGAAAATTTTTTATACATACTAAATAATCCTCCTTTTTAGAAAAATGTTTGTTCATAAAAATAATAAGATTGTTTATGGAAAATGTCAAGAAAAAGCTTAAATAATTTTGGGGGAGATTTTATTTATTCAGGAGATTTTATTTATTCAAAAATAAAAAAAGGGAGAAGGTATATGACCTTCTCCCTTTTTGCTGCCACCAATTAGTTAATAGGTTTAAGGCTTCTTGAGTAGATACGGGAGACTGTATTTTTATCAGCATCTATTGGAGCCATACTTAATAAAAGATCTAAAGAAGGGGTATTCATAGCTAATTCTGTTAATTTATCTATATCATTTTCAGAAAAACCTTCATCTAATAATTTGTTAGGTAATCCCATTTCTGCTAACCATTTTTCAACGCCTGCTGCTGCAAAGACAGCTTCACCAGGTATTCCCTGTAAAGATGGGACGATAGGATTTAAGATATTAGCTAAGATTTCTGCCTTAGCGGGATATATTGCTTCTATAACAGCAGGAAGAATCATTGCTAATCCAAGTCCATGAGCAAGCTCAGGCTTGATAGCACTTAATGGATGTTCTAAAGCATGAGTAAAGTGTAGTAATCCATTATCAAAGCTGATACCAGCCAGGGCAGATGCATATAATAGATAATAACGAGGTTCAGGATTTTCTAAATCTTTTAAACATTCTGGTAAGAAATTATATATCAATTCGATTGTTTGTTTTGCAAGCATAATGGCATAAGGATTTTCTATTTTAGTTGTAGCAGCTTCTATAACATGGTTTAGAGCATCAATTGTAACAAATAATGTTTGATTTTTTGGGAGTTTCAACATTAGATTTGGATCATCTATTGAATATAATGGATAAATGCAGTCATAAGCAATAGCGGGTTTATATTCTTTTTCTGGAATAGAAACCACAGCAAATCTATTTACTTCAGTTCCTGTACCATGTGTTGTATTAATTGCAATTACAGGAACAGCGTCAGAAGGTATAAATGTAAATTCATATAAATCATTTGCTGTTTTTTCAGGATATTTTAATAAAATAGCAGTACTTTTAGCTGTATCAATAGGGGAACCGCCGCCTATTCCAATTACAGCTTTAGCATTATTTTCTAATCCTAATTTTTTAGCTTCATTTACTTGCTGATTTGTGGGATTTGGAGTTACTTGATCATAAAGGCAATATTGAATATTATATTTATTTAAAGCATCTGTTACGTAATCCCATGCTCCAGTTTTT
>CAYLKS010000106.1:0-6515 GCA_964384205.1 uncultured bacterium
TTTGAGTGGAAAATTTTAGTAAAATATGGTATAGTATAATAAGGAGTAAGAATGAGAGAAAGAAGAATAAAACAATATATGATAAGAAAAACTATTAGGTTTAAAAACTTAAGAATTTGGATAAATTTCTTTAAGTTAACAAAAAATTTTGAATTGGTAATAGGAATTAAAAAGGGTTACAAGTAAAAAGAAAGGAGGGGTCATGTCATACGGATTGAAATATTACAAAAGAGGACAGGAAGGTAATTGGGACATTGGTAGATATGTTAGAAAAGACTTTGATTTATGTTATGATGTGAAGGAAGTAGAAAGAATTTTCAAACAATTAGAAGAAACCATTTCAAAGCTAGCAGATTATATATGTAAAAAATGTGGGAAAGAAGGAATAGACTTTGTAGAGTCATTATTAGCTGGATGTGAATTAATAGGTGTTTTATAAAAAGGAGGCAGCATGAAAAAAGTTGAAAGAAGATTTTATAAAAACGGAAAATTGATGGAAGAAGAGCATTATAATGAGCGAGGGCTATTACACAGGAATGAAGATAAACCAGCTTATATAAGATATTATGGAAACGGTAAAATACAGTCGATGATGTGGTATAAAAATGGTAAACTACACAGGGATGGAGATAAACCTGCCGAGATATATTATCATGATTATATATTTGGGAGAATGGCTTATTATAAAAATGGTAAACTACACAGGGATGGAGATAAACCTGCATTAACGACATTTATTCGAGGCAAATTGCGTTCAAAAATTTGTTATGAAATGTATTATAAAGATGGTAAACGCCATAGAGAAGGAGATGAACCTGCTTATATAATTTATTTTGAGAATGGTAGAAGAATACAAGAAAAAATATGGTATAAAAACAACCAGATTCATAGGGATGGAGATAAACCTGCGGTTATAGAATATGATGAGAATGGAAAAGTTATAAGAGTAGTTTGGTATAAACACGGAGTTGAAGTAAGAAAAAAAAGGAGGTAAGCATGACTATAAAGATTGAAGGACAAATAGAGAAAATTATAAAGAAATCAGAATTCAGTAAAAATTGAAGTAGTGAAGAAGGAGGTATAAACAATGTGTATGATAATTGTTAAAGAAAAAGGAGTGGCAATTCCTGAAAAAATGAATGATTATATTGATTACTCTTACACTTCAAACAACGATGGGATGGGAATAGCTCTTTGGAAGAAAGACTCTAATTTTGTCTTGATAAAAAAGGATTTTAAAAAGCTGAAAAAGTTAAAAAGATTTATAAAAAACAATGTGGATAAAGAGGATGCCTTAGTAATACATTTGAGATTAGCTTCTGCGGGGAATAAGAGTTTTGTTAATAGGCATCCTTTTTCTTTGGAAGTAAAGAAGATAAATAAATTGGAATGTAAAACATCGATGGCTGTAGCTCATAATGGAACTTTCACTGATTTGAGAAGTTTTAATTCAAAGTTTAGTGATACTTATATTTTTGTAAAAGAAATATTGTCAGATCCTGTTATAAAAAATAATTTAAAAAGAAAAAGTATAAAACAACTCTTAGAAAAATTTATAGGTCATAGCAGGATAGTGATTTTAGATTATAATGGCGACTGTATTTATTTTGGAAATTGGAAAGAAGAAGACGGATTAAAATTTTCAAATTCAGGTTATAAAAAGAGAGAATATAACTTTCAACATTACTCTCCTTACGAATACTATCTTCCAACTTACTTTTCAGCTAACTATTTAGATAAAAAATCTGTAAAAGAACCTTATTTTTGCGAGAGATGTGGGAAGTATGATAAATTGGAATATATAAATGGTGAATGGTTATGTGAATTATGCAGAAAGTTAAAAAAATCCGAAGAATCAGTTGGACGATATTATTTTTGTGAAAGGTGCGGGAAGTATGGTAAATTAGAGTATATTGAAAAATATGGAAAGTGGTTGTGCGAAGATTGTAAAAAATGGAAAGCAAAAGCAGAAAAAGAAGATAAGAAATGGACTTGTGAATTTTGTCAAGAAAAAACAGAAAATCTTTATTTTTTAGAAGGCTTATATATGTGCAAAAAATGTTATGATTATTTTAATAAGGAGGTTGAATAATGATAATTATAGTAAGAGCAAAAGGCATGAAAAAAACCGCTAAAAATCTATATTTAAGGTTGAATAAATTAGGTATAAAAACCAAATTAGTTAAAGATAACCCTTTATTGATATCTTGGGGAAAGAAAATTCAATTCGGTTTAAATGATAAGGCTATATATAATAAATATCTTCAACTGAAGAAAGTAAACAAAGCAGGAATTTTAACTCCTAAAATATATGATAACTTTGATGAAATAGAGAAATTCCCTGTGGTAGGTAGAAATTATCATCATTTTGGAGCCAAGGATTTGGTATTTATAAAGTCTTTTGATGAATATGCTGTGAGAGATTATTATTTGGAGTATATAAGAAAAATTGGAGAATATAGGGTGCATTATTGTTTAGGCGATTTTTATGTTTGTAAAAAGATAAAAAAATACGATAATGCTAATCCAATTATAAGGAATCATAAGAATGGATGGAAATTTGTAACTTATGAGGGAATTTATAAAAATGATTTAATAGAATTTGCGAAAAAGGTAATATTGGTTTTGAATTATGAGTTTGGAGCGATAGATTGTATAATGGATAAAAAACATAGGTTATATTTTCTGGAAATGAATTCTGCTCCTGGATTGGATAATAAGAGATTGGACTTTTATGTTAACTGTTTAAAGAGGAGGTTGAAATGAAAGTAGGTATTTTTAAAGACAAATATTTTTTGGACTTTGATGGGGATGTTTATAGGATTTCTGAAAATGGATTTCTTTCTTATATAGGTTCATCATCATCGCCAAAAATTATCTATGAAATAATAGAACCTGATTTAGGTGTTTGTGAGTTTTGCGGAAAAAAAGAAAAAGTTTATAATATTTATGGAAAATTAATATGTAAAGATTGTATAAAATATAATGTAAAACGTTGTTGTAATTTTTGTAGCTATACGAATATATTTTTGAAAAGATTTTATGGTAAACTTTTTTGCCCTATATGTTATTCTAAGAGATTTGTTTGCGATGATTGTGGATATGTAGGTGTTAGATGTGAAAGAAATGGAGTTCAAATAGGAAAAAAGATTTATTGTGCTAACTGTTATATGAAACATTATCCAGTTCATAGATATTCTTTTATTCCTAATTTACAATTTAATAAGGTTAATTCTAACGATAGTGGATTCGCAGGAGTGGAGTTAGAAGTAGAGTTTGATGAAAAAGACCCTAGTGATTTTGGTAGAATAAAATATATGTTATTAAGTAAAATAGCAAAAAAAGCTTTGTTAATTAAAAAGTATTTTAGAAAAAAGAAATTAAATTTATTTTATCTTAAAATGGACGCTACAATTTCAGGAGTAGAATTTGTATCTCATCCCTTTACCTATAATTGGTTTCAAAAAAATAAAAATAAAATAAAAAGGTTATTTACTTTTCTGAAAAAAATTGGAGGGGTATCGTATAAATATGGAAGGGCAGGGCTTCATATACATTTGTCTAAAAAGAATTTTTCAAATTCTGATTATCTAAAATTGTTTTTCTTTTATCATCATCACTACGATAAGGTTGTAAAGATAGCTCAAAGAGGTGATGGATATTATTGTCGTTTTAAGAAAATACCAGGAAAACAGTTTATTCAATATTATAAGAGAGAATTAAATTCTTGCCTTTCTAATTTTGGAGACCATCATTATGCAATAAATTTTAGCCATGATAAGCCTACCATTGAGTTAAGGTTTTTTAGAGGAACATTAAATTTTAGAGTTTTTTGTGGAATAATAGATTTTGTATTTGCGGTAAAGGATTTTATAAAATTTTATTCTGCCTTTACTATTGGTAAAGAGAATAGCTGGAATATATTTTTAGATTTCTGTAAAAAGAACGGTTATAGAGATTTTGTAAAGTTATGGGATAAATTAAATAAAATAAGAAAGCCTATAACAGATAAATCAAGATAAGGAGGTCCAATATGTTCAGAAAAGGTGGAATTTTTTATTTAGCCTATAAACAATTAGAGAGGGAAGGAAAACTTAATAAGAAGAATTGGAAGCTCCTATGGATAGACAAAGCAGTAGAGATTCGCAAATGGTTAGACAAATCGGAAGCTAATAAAAGAGGAGCAGAAACAAGGCTTAAAAAGAAGAAATTGTAGAGAAATTGAAGAAAATTGGTAGAAGTTTGTATTATACTTTATGTTATAATATAATTAGGGATATTATAATAAAATAAAGGAGGTTTAGAATGTATCAGTTAGATTTTATAGAAGGCATTTTTGCGAATAATTTAATAAATAATGATATTGAAGAAGAAAATTTAAACCAAGAAATTTCTTCCAATGAAGACTCGCCAACTTCTTTGGTAATTAAGCCTGACAAACTAGATATTTCTATAATTCCAGAATATCCAAATACAGCCTTTATAATAACATTTACTCCTTCTAACTTCAAGGAATATATAGGTCAAGAAAAGGCAAAGAAATTAATAAAAATGGGAGTTGATAGATATTTGAAGCTAGGAGAATCGGTTCATTTTTTGTTATTGGGTTCTAAGGGGCATGGAAAAACTACTTTATCCAAAATAATAGCTAATATGTTGGGAGGGGAATATATTTATAGAACTGGTTCGCAATTGGAAAATTTAGAATTATTAGCTAATACTTTTAGGGAATGTTATTTTGCGAAAAAATATCCTGTTCTATTTATTGATGAGATTCATACTTTGCGTCCTAATATTATTGAAGAGTATTTTTATTCAGCCATGGAATATTTTCAAATTCAAGGAAAGAGTATTCGCCCGTTCTCTCTCATAGGAGCAACTACAGAAGGAGATTATTTAATATCAAGGCTTCCTCCTTTTATTGATAGATTTAATATAGTTGTAAATTTAGAAAAATATACTGAAGACGATATATTCAAAATATTAAAACAATATCAAGATAAGTTTTTAGGAATGAAATTGAATAGATTTAGAGAATTAATAAGAGAATCTAGAAATCTTGAAAAAAAGGATATAGATTTTAAAGATTATAAGGTAAAGATGTTTTTTGACTTATTAGATAAGTATAAATCTGATTTTGAAGTGTGTAGTTTGGTGAATAAATTGATGAGAAAATTTAATAAAAATATTTTTGATTTAGCTTTTGAAGAGATAGCCTTTGATGAAATAGCAAGGGAATTATTTTCACTTTTAGTTAAGAAATTTTGGAAGGAAGAAAAAGAAAAACATATTATCAAGCCTTTAAAAGACGATGTTTTAAGAATAATTGCGAAAAATAGTAGACTTACTCCTAGAATAGCTATTAACTTATTGAAAAATTCTTTATTATATCCTGTCGAAGAGGTTTTGAAGGCTAATAGGATAATTTATAACGGACTCACAGATATAGATTTTAAGATTTTACTACATTTAATAGAAATTGGAAAACCAGTAGGAGAAGAAGCACTAGCTTTATCAGTAGGTTTAACAAGAAAACAATATAAAATGATTTATGAACCTTATTTGGTATCTGAAGGTTATATTAGCAGAACTGCAAGGGGAAGAGTGATAACAGAGAAGGGAAAAAAGATATTGGAGAAAATTGCTAAATAAAGGAGGTGTAAAATGTTTGAAGTTGAAAAAGAAGTCTCCAATTTAGAGTTAAGCAAAAAATTAAAAGAGTTAGGTTTTCCTCAAGAAGGTGGGGGTTGGTATTGGAGAGTAGATGAATATAGAAAATGGTTGTCTTTTTATACTGATAGTGAATACAAACATAAAATACCTGATGAGATATTTATCAAAGCCCCTACTTGTTTGGAAATTTTAGAGTGGATAGATGTAGCATATCAAAAACATATTACATCAGATTATCTTACAGAAAAATTAACTTATACTCCTGAAGAAATTAATCCGAATAGATTAGCAGAAGATTTAATTTGGTTAATAGAGAATGGTTATGTAGAGTTTAGGGATGTTTAGAATATAAGAGCTGTAAAAATCAGAAGGAGGTGAAAAAATGGAAAAGGTAACAGAAAAAATCAATTCATTAGAGATTTACAAAGTAGGAGAAAGTGGATATGATTTGGTTATAAACAGTTTAAATATTGTAGATACTATTTATTGTGAAAATAAAGAAGAGCTTTTAAAAGAAATTGAAAGGCTTTTACCCGATTTGAAGGAATTTTAAAAAAGGAGGTAAAATGACAAAAAAAGATTTAGTTAATAAAAAGTTTAAAAATATTAGACCAAGTATTAAAGCAGATATAGAAATAGAATTTGAGGACGGAATAGCATATTTTGATATAATTTTATACCCTGATTATACTATTAGGGAATTGATTTTAGTAGATTACAAAATAAAAAATAATAAAGGAGGTGATTTAAAATGTTAACTACTACAAAAACACTAAAAGGAAGACCAATAGGTTTAAAAGCAAGCATGACCAAAGAAGAAATGAAAAATCATCTAATAGCCA
>CAYLKS010000107.1:0-6196 GCA_964384205.1 uncultured bacterium
TTAGTGATTTTATTATTATCAAAATCAATTACCTTTTTAACCGGATTATCTGTTTCTGCTATATCTACAAATACAACTATTAAAGGTGGTGGAGCTTATTATATAATTTCCAGAGTATTAGGTCCAAAATTCGGTGGTGCAATTGGCTTGACTTTATTTTCTGCTCAAGCTCTATCTGTGCCTTTTTATATATTAGGTTTTACTGAAGCTTTAATAAATATATTCCCTCAATTTTCTCAATACTTTTTTTATATCAATCTTGGTGTTGCAATATTGTTATTTGTAATATCTTATATTGGTGCATCATGGGCAATAAAAACCCAGTATATAATAATGGCTATATTGTTTGCAGCAATATTTACTTTCACTATAGGCCTTGCAATAAATTTTCATGTTGATAATTTTCATATGAATTTTACATCCCATTTTAATAATTCATATAATTTTTGGAGAATTTTTTCCATATATTTTCCAGCAGTTACCGGGATAATGGCAGGCATAAACCTATCCGGGGATTTAAAAGATCCCGCAAAATCTATTCCCAAAGGTACTTTATCTGCTATTTTTACTGGATTAGTTATTTATGCAATTCAGATTATTTTATTAGGAGGTGCGGCAGGTTATCATGAATTAATAGCAAGACCTTTTGAAATTTTATTAGATAATGCATTCTTAAATCTAAAAATTCTAATTATATTTGGAGTATTTGCAGCAACTCTATCAAGTGCATTGGGTTCTTTTGTAGGAGCACCCAGAATACTCCAGGCATTGTCGAGAGATAATATTTTTCCTATTTTGAAAATCTTTGGTAAAGGTACAAAAAAAGGAGATGAACCAAGACAGGCACTGCTTTTAACATTCTTGATAACATTTAGTGTAATTGCTTATGCTGGCAATAATTCAGGTGGAGGTGCATTAAACATTGTTGCAACAATTGTTACTGTTTTCTTTTTATATGCTTACGGTATTGTTAACCTTGCAGGATTTGTAGAGTCTTTTGGTGCAAATCCCTCATTTAGACCAAGATTCAGATTTTTCCATTGGAGTACTGCCTTTTTAGGCTTTTTAGCATGTCTTTTTGTCTCAATATTAATAAGTACTACCGGTTCTATTATAGCTATAATTATTGTAATTTTATTATTTCTTTATATAAACAAACAAAATATAAAAGTTGGATTTGGCGATGCTCGCCACGGTTTTGTTTATAATCATATAAAACAAAATTTGCTAACTTTATCAAAACTTCCGATTCATTCCAAAAACTGGAGACCTACTTTATTAATTTTTTCAAAACAGCCTGTTAAAGAAATGAATCTTGTTATGTTAGGAGATATGATTGGCGGTAAAAGAGGTATAGTTTCTCTTGCTATGTTTGTCCCAGAAGAAGAGGAAAACCCCAAACATGTTATACGTAAAAAACATCTTAATATCATTAAACAATGGTTGAAAAATAATAATTTTGATATTTTTCCAGAAGTTATTATCACTGAAAATAAAGATTATGCTTATGAAATATTTTTACAAAGCTATTCAATAGGTCCAATAAAACCAAATTTATTATTATTGGGATGGCCAAAACAATTAGAAAACGTAAAATCTACTTTAAATATATCTGTTATTGCATACAACTTAGGTATTAGCAATTTATTCTTTATTGATAAAGGACTTCCTAATACTAAAATGAATAAAAGAATTGATATCTGGTGGAGAGGACAGAAAAATGGCTCACTTATGGTGCTTATTGCATATTTAATCAAACAATGTCCGGATTGGAAGAATGCACAAATTAGAATCTTAAGATTAATAAAAGAAAATGAAGATATGCAGGAAGCAAGATCAAATTTAAATGAACTTATCTATTCTGCCAGAATTGATGCAGCCCCAATTATAATAAAATCAAATGATAAATTCAAAGATGTTGTAACTAAACATTCAGGAACAGCGTCATTAGTAATACTTGGTTTTTTTATTGATAGCAATAATCTTGATGGATTTTATAATTTCTTTAATGATTTAACTGAAAATTTACCGACTTGCATACTCGTTCAATCAACAGGTGAAGCTAACCTTTTAGAATAAAGGAGGATTAATTTGAAAATTTCTATTGCATCTGATCATGGTGGGTTTGAACTAAAGCAGGAAATTATTGCTTTTTTGAAAAATAAAAAATATGAAGTTGAAGATTTTGGAACTTATTCTAAAGATTCTTGCGATTATCCAGATTTTGGTTCAAAAGCAGCAAAAGCAGTTGTAGAAGGTGCCGCTGATTTTGGTATTGTTATTTGCACAACTGGCATCGGCATGAGTATTACTGCTAATAAAATTAAAGGAATAAGAGCGGCATTATGCACAAATACACATCTTGCAGAAATGTCAAGGCGTCATAATAATGCAAATGTTCTGGCTTTAGGACAAAATAATCAAAGCATTAATTCAGCTTTAGAAATTGTAAATGTTTTTTTAAATACTTCATTTGATGGTGGGAGACATCAAAGAAGAATAGATAAAATTAGCAAACTTGAAGAAAATTAGACTTTTTTGGAGGGAGCAAGTTTTATGAAAAAATATGGGCTCTTATTTGTAATTTTTATTCTATTGTATTCTATTTCTTTCTCAAAACAATTCTATGAAATGACTAATTTTGAAATTGATTCCTTACTTCAAAAAATTAGCTCTAAAAATCTAACTATTACCGAAAGAATGAATATATATTCTAAATATTTCCTTGGTATGCCATATAATTTTAAATGTGTTGGCGATGGCCCTTATGCATTATATGAACCATATCCTCTGGTTAATTTTAAAGAAACAAACTGCATGTCTTTCTGTGAGCATGTATTGGCTTTATCTATTTCTGATAGTTGGGACAATTTTTTTAATAATCTCCAACATATAAGATATAAAGATGGTATTATTGGAATGCGTACAAGAAACCATTATACTATGGGAGATTGGATTATAGAAAATAGCTGGCTACTTGATGATATTACAAAAAAAATAGGTAAAAATTATGCAAAAAAACTTACTAAAACTATTTCCCATAAAAAATTTTTTGAAAAAAAAGGAATAAAAGATTTAAGATATGTCAAACCAGATAGAAAAATTACAATTTATTATATCCCTTTTGATAAATTAATTGATTTAAAAAACGAATTCAAAACAGGTGATATTTTATCTTTAATCTTTAAAAATAAAGAAGGCATTTTTTCTGCTCACATGTTGATGGTTATGGAATATAATGGCATAAAAGTAATTAGAGAATCAGCTATGAGTAAAAAAACTACTTTTGATACTCCATTTGAAAAATGGGTTGAAAAATATTTGAATTCAGAAAAATATGCTGGAGTTTCTATAATGAGAGTAAAAGACGCATTGAATAAAAAAGGAAAGATTATATTGCCATGGGAAATACAAAAAATGAAAAAATAGCTGTTATTGATATTGGTACAAATTCTATTCTTTTGTTGATCACTGATATTAAAGGAAATGATATAGTCCCTATAATTGATAAAGCGAAAATAGCAAAACTCGGGGAAGGTTTAATTGAAACTAATGAAATAAGCGAATCTGCTTTTAATAGAGCTTTTCTAATCCTTGATGAATATAAAAAGATAATAGAACAATTTGATGTTAAAAATGTTAATGTTATAGGTACGATGGTATTAAGAAATGCTAAAAATGGTACTGCTTTTATTGATAAAGTTAGAGAAAAATTTGGTTTTAATATTGAAATAATAGATGGCAAAAAGGAAGCATATTACACATTTTTATCTATAAAATATGATAACAAGATAAAATTTGATGATTTTATTGTTATTGATATCGGTGGTGGAAGTACTGAATTTGTGATTTGTAACAATAATAAAATTAATGATATAAAAAGTCTGGATATTGGAGCGGTTGTAATTAAAGATAGATTTTTACTAAATGATCCTCCTGAATATAATGAGATTACTGATGCAAAAAATTATATTTTTGCCATGATAAACAGTAATATTCGTAAATGGAAACTCCCTATTATTGGCAATGGTGGTACTATTACTACATTAGCGGCAGTAAAACTCCAACTAAAGGAATATAATTCAGAGCTTGTTCATGGGCACGAATTGACAATAGAAGATATTAAAAAATTATCTGATTTGTTTATGAATATGGATAGTGCAAAGAGAAGAGAAATTATCGGATTAGAGCCTAAAAGGGCTGATATAATTTTGTGGGGAACATTAATTTTACAGGTGATACTTGAGTTCTTTGATAGGGGAAGCATTATTGTGAGTGATAAAGGTGTTCGTTATGGTGTCATTTATGAACGGTTATATAAAGGAGTATAAATGAAAAAGTTTGCATTAATTGGAGCCGCAGGTTATATAGCGCCAAGACATATGAAAGCTATAGCTGATACTGGAAATATATTATGCGCAATTTTAGATAAAAGTGATAGCGTGGGAATTATTGATCAATTTTTTCCCGAAGCTGATTATTTCTCTGAATTTGAACGTTTTGATAGGCATCTGGAAAAATTAAGAAGGAAAAATTATAAAATTGATTATGTTTCTATTTGTTCTCCAAATTATTTACATGATGCACATATACGATTTGCTTTAAGAAGTGAAGCTGATGCAATATGTGAAAAACCTCTGGTTCTAAATCCATGGAATTTAGATGCTTTAAAAGACGTAGAAAAACATCATGGCAAAAAAATATACACTATATTGCAATTGAGATTGCATCCAAAAATTGTTGAACTGAAAAAAAGAATCGATGGTATAAATAATAAAAAATTTGATATTGATCTGACATATATAACCTCAAGAGGGCATTGGTACTTATATAGCTGGAAAGGAGATGAAAGCAAATCAGGTGGAATAGCAACAAATATTGGTATTCATTTTTTTGATATGCTTTCATGGATTTTTGGAAAGACCCAGAATAATATTGTTCATATTTATGAAAAAACAAGAGCAGCAGGCTTTTTGGAATTAGAAAAAGCGCGTGTTAGGTGGTTTTTATCTATAAATAATGATGATTTACCAAAAGACATTAGAGAAAGCGGACAAAAAACTTATCGTTCAATAAAAATTGATAATAGTGAGTTTGAATTTAGTACTGGATTTACAGAATTGCATACAGAAAGTTATAAAAGGATTTTATCAGGCGAAGGATTTGGAATAAAGGATGCAGAAGAATCCATAAATATAGTCTATAATATTAGAAACTCCAATCCAGTAGGATTAAAGGCAGATTATCATCCATTATGTAAAAATTTAATTAAAAAATAAATTTTATATCTTATTTTTGTATATTTCTTCAATAAGACTAAATTGTTCTATAAATGTAGCAAAAAAATTCAAAAGATATTTTTATTTCTTATTCATTAGATTAGGACTTCTTTACTAATTATAAATTTTACTTTTTCAACTGAAAAATAAAAAAAGATTATGGATAAATTTGATTTTTCAAAAAGACCAATTATTAATTATATATCTCCTCTATCAACCTTGCTATTTTCTTATTGCTAAACTGTGTTTTGAATTTAATTTCTATGGAACTACCAAAAAATTTTTCCGCATGTTTAATCTTTTGACGCTCTTCTTCCCTTAAGCTTTCTTCATCTGTATTTTTGGTTTCCACAATAAAATACAGTTTTTTATTACCGCCTTTGAAATTTAAAACATACGCAAAATCTGGAGAATAGGTTTTCCCGCCCGCAACAGGTATTTTAATGGAATTCTTAGGGATTTTTGTAAATACAATTACCTCTCTAAGATTTGTTTTTATATTCTCTTTCTCCAATTCCGAATCATAAAATAATTCCTCAAAAAAATAATTATCTGCTACTTTTTCATCTGAGTAAAAGACACCTATTTCCGAAGCAGTAATTTCTTTTTTAATTTCTCCGTTTTCATTAGTAATCTTTGTAGGATGAATAGAACTTGTAACTTTTTGATATTCTATGCCAAATTTACTTAATGCCTTATACATCAAATAATTATCAAATTTCTGTTTAAACAATCTAATTGTAGTTTGATTCAGATAATTATTTATATTAAACTTTGAATTTTCCGCAATTTCCAAAAAACAATTATGTAAAGTTTTCATATTAACAGTCAATATTTTTGACAACTCTTCTATAAATTCGTAATAACTCATTGTCGAAACAGGTGTTAGTTCATTTCCATAAACAGCAGTTTCTTCT
>CAYLKS010000108.1:0-6117 GCA_964384205.1 uncultured bacterium
TAAATTTTTCGCCCCATGCTTCTTCATTGGTTTTTATTTTTCCACCAACTTTAGTCAACTTGCTTTTATCTGCAATATTATAAGGCGGATCAGCCAACACCAAATCTACACTCTTTTCTGGAAATTCCTTCATAATCTCTAAACAGTCTCCATTATACAATATTCCCAACTTAGTTTCGTAATATCTATTCTCTTTAGGGAATTGATCTTTCCAGTTCATAATTATATTCTGAAATAGCGGGCAGGAGGATTTGAACCTCCAACTTTAAGTTCTAGCCAAATTGAACTATACCCGCTTATTGTATTATATATCCTTCTTTAATTATTTTGTATCCAAATTTTTCAATGTGTTTTCTTAATTTTTTTAAATTATAACTTTTTTTTACTATCTTAATAACCCTGCCATCATCTAATTCAAAATAATAATCTTCTTTCATTAAATAATCCTTTGTTTACATAAAGGACAAACGCCCTCTTCTTTTAATAATTTATTAAATTTTTCTATTCCTTCTTCTAATTCTTTGCTTTTTAATTTTAATTTATTTTTTATATCTGCAATAGAATCTTTTAATTGTTTATAAATTTTAAGTTGTTGATTTAGTTTTATTTCTTTTTCTGCCAAATGTTTTAAATTTAAAAATATTTTATCATCTTCAATAAATTTAATTTTCTTTAATTTATTTGTGATTGTTGTTTTTTGTTCTTTTAAGGTTGTAAATTTGTCATATAGATGTGATAGCATAGCATGTTTTTCAGAAATTTCTTTTAAATTTTTAAATGTTGTATCACTTACTATGGAAATTTTGTTAAGTTTTTCTTTAGTTATTTTTAAAGTTTCTTGAATTTCTTGTAATTTATTAAATTTTTCTTTTAAAGAATTATATAATTCTAATTGAGTTTTTATACTTTCATACAATTCTTTAAATTTGTTGTATTTTTCTTGAATGATTTTTTTCCTTTCAGAAACATTTTCAATTTCTTTATCTATCTCTATTAGATGTTCATCTTCGCTCTTAACTTTTCTATTTAATTGTAATATTTCTTTATTATAATCCTGAAACATTTTATCTAATATATCATTGCCTGTCATTTTATTAAATAATTTCATTCTAAAAGTTCCACTTTTATCTAATAAAAAGGGCAATGCTATTTGTTTAGCAATATTTAAATTTATTTTTTCTTTATCAATTTCTATATTTTTAACTCTTAAAGCTTTTTGTAATTGTTCCGGCAACTCTCCTTTACCCACAGCATCAAAAGTATCCTTATCGTTTAAGATATATCTATTAACTGTAGTTCCTTTTATTCTTTCTATAGTAATTCCATTGTTTAAAATTGCTTTTACTGAAGTTTTTTTGGTATTTTCTTTTTTAATTATATCACCCTTTATAGAATTTGGAAAAAATAACCAACTAATAGCCCTTAATATAGTGCTTTTTCCTGTAGCACTTTCTCCAATAATTAGATTAATATTGTTTGTAAATTCTAATGTAAGATTAGAATGTTTTTGAAAATTTTTTAATATAAGAGTTTTAATATAAAAATTATCCATTTCCAAATTCCATACCATCTGGTTTATTTTGTATTTTTAAATCATCTAAAAATTTATATCCTTCAAGCAAATTTACTATTGGAGTAATAGACATAACTAAATATCTTGAAGTTAAATGTTTAGTTATATCTGATAATTCTTTATTATTTTTAGCCAAAACATTAACATCAGTCTCTAAATAAGTATCATACAAAACTAAAAAATAAGATTGTTTATTTATCAGTTGATTCATTTTTAACCTCACCTTCTGTTTTTTCTTCTTTCTGAATTAAAGGAATATTTAATTTTTCCATAATTCTAATAGTGTTAATTCTTACATTAGCCAATACTTTTAAAGCTATTTGATTAATTCTGTAAAGAGCATGGATTTTTTCTTCAACTGTAGCTTTTTTATCATTAAAAACTCTTTTTGCACCATTCAGTTCCTCTGCTATATGCTTTTTTCTAATCATTTTAACCCTCCTTTTTTTATCCTATTTTACTATAACCATAAACTCCCTTAATATGTGTATGAAAATATTTTCCTTTAGATTCTGCATTTAATAAATTTGTATAAATTTCATTTGGCACATCAAAATAAATATAACTCAATCCTGACTTAAACTTAACTATTAAAGTTTTTTGTATTTTATTATACTCTACCGCTTTTAAATTAGTTGATTTTAATTTTATCATAATCCTCCTTTATTTTAATTTTTCTATTCTTACAAGTTTAATATCTTCATTAAAAACTCCAAATCCATCAAAATCATATAATTCTTGCATTACTCTCAATAAATCATTATTATAATCCGCTTTTAATGTTTCTTTATCAACCATATCAGCTTCATTGAACTCAACTTCCAAAATTGCTTTGTGTGTATTTTTATTTTTCATCTTTTACTCTCCTTATTTTACCAACATATAATTTTCTCACTCCACCAATTAATTTCCATTGTATTTTTCCCTATTGCTCTAATAAAATCAAATATAACTAAAATTATTGCTATTGGAAGTAAACAAAGTTTTATGATTCCTTTAATTAATTCTTTCATAATTCTCCTTATTTCTTCCTAAATTTTATAATCTCATCGTTAAGCTCTCTTGTTTTATTATTAACAATACCAAATATTTTATCTGAACAAGATACACAAATTTCTCCTAATTCAATAGTTCCAACATGACGTATGTTATTAAAACTATCAATAATATTTATTTCTATTCTAGATGTTTTTATAGCATTACAATCTTTGTATTCTGTTTTACATGTATCACAAATATATTTAACCATAATTCCTCCTTATTTGCGTTTTAAACTACTTTTTATTATTATTCATAGTTTTACCCTAATTTTCCCCAAAATAGGCTGTATCAAAGCCCTACAAAGAAAACAGCCTATTCTGAACAGTATTTCCATACAATTTTTCAGTTTTTTCAGTAATTTCACCCCATTGCCATTTTAAAATCTCAAAAATAGGTTTAATTTTCATAATAATACTTTTTTCTATCATTTTTTTCCAATTTACAGATTTAATATGCTCTTGAGTTTTTTTATCAAAAGCCAATACATTTTTAGCTAATCTTGTTTTTCTATCTAAGTTTTTATCTGGTATTATTTCAATAAAATAATATCTTTCTCCCAAACCTTTATTAAATTCAGGCAATAATTCTTGAGTATTTTGTAAAGCTCTTAAAAAAATTGGTTTATTTTTTGTATAATCTTCCGGTTTCCTTGCTAATTTACAAGGAAATCCTATATAAGTCAAAGGATATTTACTAAACTTTTCTACTTCAGTATTTATCCAATTTACAATATCTAATCTATTATATTTCCAGTTTTTATTTTCGTCTATTTCTAAAATTTTATCTAACAACTCTAATTGAAATTTTTTTATAAATTTTGAACTGTTACTTCTTTTAGCTTCAATTCCTTTTATTTTCTTTTCAATACCATTTCCTGTGTTTAAATATCCTACATAATGGGTTAATGCTTTAATAAAAATTCGTTCATAATATCCTTCACAATCAAAAGTTAAAGAAATATTTTTATTATAATTTTTTAAAGCCCATTCTTGAATATAATTGTTTAATTCTTCTGAAATATCTTTTTCCCCTCTAATAGCAATAGAATCAGTATCGTGATAAACAACTTCAATTCCCTTACTTTCTAATTTATTAATACAATAGGTTAAAACTTCTCTTACTAAATAAGTTATAGTTGAAGCAATTCTTATATCATACAACCTAAAAGAAGGTAGAGCCGTAACTCCATACAAAGCATTTACATTTGCCTTACTACAAGCATAAAGCATTTTTATATTATCAAAATTTTTATCGTCTTTTTTCGTTTCATTTTTAACTTTTTTTAGATAATTTTTTTGTTTTAATAGTTTTTTTGTTACTCTTGGTAAAATTGCATTAGGATTTTGTTTAAAATATGTTCCATTTATATTAATTAAAGGATAATCTTCTTTATATTCTTCTTTATTTTCTACAATATTGTTTACATCTAAATTAAAATCTAATATCATAGAAGGATAGGCAGATCCTAAATCTGTTTGAAAAATTTTTCCTAAAAATCTACCTACTTTACTTAAATCTCTTTTAGCTCCTTTATATGAAACTTTTTCATTTCCATGTTTTTTATTAGGTAAAATAACATTCATCTTTTTAGCTTCTTTCAAAACTAACATATCTACAATTTTAGAATTATTACTTACTTTTTTACTTTTGTTATTATAATATGAAATTATAGTAGGTAGATCTTCCCACAATATCATAGCAGTTCTTCTTATTTCGTCAAAATAAGGAATTAATTTTCTTTTTTCTTCTATTTTTACAATAGCCTCTACATCTTCCTTATTATGATTTTTTAAATAATCATCTACAATATTAAAATTTTCTATAGCAAATTGCTTATTTTTTCCTAATTCTTCTGCCATTATATCATCTAAAGCATAAGAACCTTTATGAGTTTCTACTTTTCTATATAAACCTAAATAATCCACTATAGAAGTTCCTATAGGATAATATATATCGCCTTTTTTTCTTGTTAAATTTTTGTATCCAATTAATTCAGCAAGGTTTTTGTTATATCTATGTTTAATTCTATCATAAAGATAATTATAATCAAAATCTATATTCCAACCTAAAATCAAATCAAAAAATTCTTTTTTAACATAAGAAATAAAGTAATTTAATAATTTTGTTTCTCTTGCTAATAAACTGCCTTTATAATCATTTAAGAAAAAACTAATATATTTTTTAGTAAAAGAATTATATACAGTAATACAAGAAACAGGGTCTATAGTAGGAATAGGAAAGTTTCCTTTTGATGTTTTACATTCTATATCTAATATAGCCCATTTTATAGGAGATTTAACAAAATTATCTACTTTTTCAATAATATACTGTTTTATATATTCTATATCACTATAATATGTATTTCCGTTTTTAAATTTATAAATTTCTTGTGGTTTAGAACAAATTTTTTTTCTTAAAGGAGTTCCATCATAAGCCTTAAATTTAGAATTAATATCATCTGTAGGCTCAAAGAAAAAAGGATAAAAATTAGAATCTGTTTTTACAGTTAAAGATTTATCATCATTTCTAATAAACAAATAAATTTTTCTGTCTTTATTTCCTATATTTTGTAATTTTAATTTCATATTATTCTATACCAGATTTACCATTATCCCCAAAATATTTTAAAATGCTTTGCCCATTAATAATTGTTTTATCACAAACATTTACATAAGAATTTAATATATTTCTTATTTTTCTGTATTCTGCCACTTCCTCTATTGCCTGTTTTTTAATAGAAGAATTTTCCTGCATAGTAAATCTTTCTAACTTTAATTTTAAATTATTATAAATTCTGGCTTCTCTAGAAACCAATTCACTATCCGCAATCGCCAAAATCGGCATTAGTATTCCATAATAACCATTAAGTTTTAACATATAATCTTTTATTAGTTGAGGATTTAAATTTTTTCTAATTCTAAATTGTTTTTCAATATCATCTATTTTAATAAAAAATTGATTACAATACTCTAAAATTTTTAATAATTCTCCACTTTGAAATAATTTTTCGATTTCAAATATTTTTGCTTTATTTTCCATGCTTTCCTACCTTTTCTAATTTTTGTTTTATAATTTCTTTTTTGTCTTCTTCTTTTTTATTTTTCATTATTTTAATTCTGATTATTTTTGTTTTCGGCAAATGAAATACTTTTTTAATATTGCCATCAGGGTATAATTTTTTTAATCTTTCTATTTTATTTAAAACATTTCTTTGTTTAGTGTTTTTAGATTTTAATGAATTATGTAATGACATTTTATTCTCCTTTTCTCGGTCTGCCTCTTTTTTTAGGTTTAGAAATGTTTTCTGTAATTTGTTCTTTTTCTTCAATTATTTCTTTTTTAAATCCAGTTTTAAAATAATAAGGAAAATGAACTTCTGTTAATTCTGGTTTAGTACCAGAAACTTGAGTTTTATTTATTTTTAATACACAATCAAATCCTATTTGTTTTTTAATTGTTTTAGTTTTTTCAAATCCTTCTTCATCAATATATTCTTCTTTAAC
>CAYLKS010000109.1:0-6044 GCA_964384205.1 uncultured bacterium
TCTTTAACCCACTTTGGGAAGCACGTATTATAATTTTAATTAGTAAGTCGCAATCCCTTTTTCATCAGGGCAAGGTCTTTAACGGAAGCAATGGTATCAATATGTCAGATTTAGTAAGTCGCAATCCCTTTTTCATCAGGGCAAGGTCTTTAACTGCGGTCTTTGTAACTTATTAATAAAAAAGATGTTAGAAAGGCAATTTTTACCATGTTTTAATCCTAAGCTATATACCCCCCTACTAAAAACTTGACACATTTTGTAACCTATTGAATACAAATAAATTACAAACTGTACTATGTTTTGAATATTCAAAACCGTATAAAAAGAAGTTAACTTTTTAATTTTCAAAAACTTATACATAAATTTTTCTTTAATGCTCATTTTGCTATAAAACATAGTACACCATTTGTTATTTTTTTAACAATCGTTTTCCCCTAAAGTAAATCTTCATACAAAAAAAATACTAAATTTATATTTAAAGTCAAGTAAAAATATTTTTAAACATTTTTTATAAAAAAATTATATTTTTTTCTCATTACAATTATCCAAGTTTTATTAATATAGGATATTACTACAAAGACATCCAAAAATATCCTCACGTTACTTTTTTCAATTTTTAATACTTACTGCTACTTTTTTATTTTCACGAAATATTTTTTTAATTATTGACAGTAATATTATTTTTTTTATATTTAATGACAGTATGGAGAAAGGGAATCAGGTGAGATGCCTGAGCTGTCCCCGCAGCCGTATGTAAGGAACGAAAGGGAAATACATTGTCAGTGGGATACTTTTAATATCCTGCGAAGGCAATGATAATATATTTCCCTGTAGGTTTTTGCCTTACAAGCCGGAAAACCTTCTCCATATTAATAAGTTTTCTTTCTTTCGGGATATGAAAAGAAAGAAATCAACTTTAGTGGTTGACTTTTTTCTATTTATAATCCCATAAAAATGAAAAGCCAAAACCTTTTTGGAAGGAGAGCAATATATGGAACATTTCGTAAAGAATTTACTGGCTAATAAACAAAAAAATAAAGAATTAATATTTGTCAAAAAAAGGGATGGCAAAATTGTAAATTTTGAAATCGAAAAAATCAAAAATGCTATTTTAAAAGCATTTTCTGCTACAGGAGAAGGGGATATCAATAAGGCATGGGAAGTTAGTGCTTATGTTGTTTCTTCTTTGAATGGTAATTTAATTGATATTGAAAAAATCCAGGATACAGTGGAAGATACTTTGATGAATCTGGGGTTCAGACAGACAGCAAAAAAATATATTTTATATAGAGCAAAAAGAACCGAATTAAGAAATATCAAAAAAGTACTTACAGATAGTATGGATTTAATCGAAAATTATATAAATGTAAAAGATTGGAGAATCAATGAAAATAGTAATATGAGTTATTCTTTACAGGGATTAAATGCTCATATTTCTTCTGTTTTAACATCTGATTATTGGTTGAGTAAAATATATACAACAGAAATAGAAGAAGCCCACAGAAATGGATATTTTCACATCCATGATTTAGGTTCGCTATCTGCTTATTGTGTAGGATGGGATTTAGAACAACTCCTCCTTGAAGGCTTTGGAGGCGTATATGGAAAAGTTGCTAGCCGACCTGCAAAACATTTCCGAACAGCTTTAGGACAAATAGTTAATTTTTTCTATACATTACAGGGAGAGGCAGCAGGTGCACAGGCTTTTGCCAATTTTGATACCTTATTAGCTCCATTTATAAGATATGATAATCTTTCCTATAAAGAAGTAAAACAGGCAATGCAGGAATTTATTTTTAATTTAAATGTTCCTACACGAACAGGATTTCAAACTCCTTTTACAAATATAACTCTTGATTTAGAAGTGCCTTCTTACTTAAAAGAACAGGCTGTAATTATAGGCGGTGAAATTAAAAACGAATGTTATGAAGATTTTCAAAAAGAAATGGATATGATTAATAATGCCTTTGCAGAAGTTATGCTGGAAGGTGATGCAAATGGAAGACCTTTTACCTTCCCTATCCCAACATATAATATTACCAAAGATTTTCAATGGGATAATCCTAATTTTAATAATATCTGGAAAATGACTGCTAAATATGGTACACCTTATTTCAGCAATTTTATCAATTCTAATATGTCTGTTAATGATGCAAGAAGTATGTGCTGTAGACTCAGACTCGACAATAGAGAAATTAAATCAAATATTAAATTTTTAAATCCTGACCATTCAAAGGATGAGCAACTCAGGAGAGGAGGACTATTTTCCGCAAATCCAATGACAGGTTCAATAGGTGTTGTTACTATTAATTTGCCTAAATTAGCATATCTTTCTCCTTCTAAAGAAGATTTTTTTAATAAATTAGAAGAGATAATGCAGCTTGCAAAAATTGCATTAGAAATAAAAAGAAAAGTTATCGAAGATTTGACTGACAAAGGATTATATCCATATACAAAAAGGTATTTAGCAGATATTAAAAACAAAACCGGCAAATATTGGGCAAATCATTTCTCCACTATTGGTTTAATAGGAATGAATGAGGCAGTATTAAATTTATTGGAAATTCCATATTTTTCAAAGGAAGGATTTGAATTTGCTAAAGAAGTCCTTAATTTTATGTTGAATAAATTGGAGCAGTTTAAAAATGAATCTGGGAATTTATACAATTTAGAAGCATCTCCAGCAGAAGGCGCCAGCTATAGGCTTGCTACAATTGACAAAAAACATTATCCAGATATAATAACATCAGGCACAGAAAATACTCCTTATTATACTAATTCCGTTCATCTACCAGTAAATAGTTCTGATGATATTTTTGAAGTTTTAGATTTTCAAGATGAACTCCAGGCTAAATTTACAGGAGGTACTGTTATTCATATTTTTTTAGGGGAATATGTGGAAGATTATAAAGCCATTGCTAATTTGATAAAGACTATTTGTTATAATTACAAATTGCCATATTTTTCTATTACTCCAACTTTTTCAATATGTCCTGTGCATGGATATATCCCCGGTAAATATGATTTTTGCCCATATGAACATTCAGAAGAAGATTTAAAAAAATATGGTGTTTTAGTTTAACAATTTTTCATGGAGGTTTAATTATGAAACAAAAAAAAGAATTAAAAATACCAGTAGAAGTATATTCTAGAGTAGTTGGCTATTATAGACCTGTACAAAATTGGAATACAGGGAAAAAACAGGAATTTATTGAGCGCAAACATTTTAAAACACATAAAAATAAAAAAGAAAATGACAGAATATAAAAAAATTTTTTACGGAATGGTAAAAGTAAGCCTCGTTGATTTTCCTGGAATTGTATGCTCTACTTTATTCACAGCTGGGTGTAACTTCGATTGCTTATGGTGTCATAATAGAGAGCTTGTCGAACCTGAAAAAATTAAGCAATTATCCCCTATTGATCCTGAAGAAATATTCTCTTATCTTTTAAAAAGAAAAAATAAAATTCAAGGTGTATGCATTACTGGGGGCGAGCCCACCCTTCACTATAAGGACTTAATTAGCTATTTTAAATGGCTAAAAAAGAATGGATTTTTGGTTAAACTTGACACTAATGGATACAATCCAGAGATATTGGAATACTTCATCAAAGAAAATCTTGTTGATTTTATTGCAATGGATATAAAAAATACATTTGAAAAATATGCTGACACTGTAAATAAAGATATTGATCTGGAAAGAATAAAAAAATCTATTTTGCTTATAAAAAATTCTAAAATTCAATATGAATTTCGAAATACTCCAGTTTACGGACTTGTTGATAAAACAGAGATTGTCAATTTTGCAAAAAATCTTGGAATTAATATTAGATTTAACATATACAACATGTCAAATTAAATATAATATGTCAATTGACATATTATATTTAATGGTATAATAACTAAAAATCGCATTTTACAAGCAATTAAAATTGGCACGATAAATGCAATTTTATTAAGTGCCCCTTTAAAGACCTCCTAAATGAAAGGGCAGGGCACAAACTCTGCCCTTTATATTACTTTTTTGAGATATAAAATTTAATAGCTATCCACAAAAAAATTAAAACAATAGAAAGTATTTTAAATAATGTAGTTGGTTTTTTTATTATAAAAATCTGAATGACTATTAATAAAATAAGAAAAATGATAAATAAAATTTTTAATATTTTCATAAGAAAATTAAAAATAGTTTGCTATATATTTGTTGATAATATGTGAAATCGCTCTTATCCAAATCAGGGATATCTTTTAATTCAAATTCATCTATAATATCAATTTTCCCATCTATATAATCTTTCAATCGCTCTTTTAATTGCTTAGTTCTTAACATAATAGTTCCAATTCTATTAGTAAAAACTTCAAAACCAAAAGGTTTCCTTCTTCTATCCCAGTTTCTTTTAAACTCTCTATAAAATTTATTAATCTTCCTCTCTAATACTAAAATTTGTTTATATATTTCAATTAAGCCGCTTTTATCTTTATTTAGATAACATTCAAGAACAGTGTGGATTATATAGAATTTATATGAAATCAAATCAGAATAATAATATGCTAATTTTGATAAAGAGTTTTGAGAATACTTTAATTGAGATAAATGTTTTGCAATATTTCCATAATATTGAGTTACACTTAAATCTTTAATATGCCTACTTATCATAGCTAAAAGAGGATCATCGTATAATAACATTTTTGCATCAGGAATAAATCCGCTAATAGTTTTAGATATTTCAGGATTTTCTATTCTGTTATACAAATCAAATTCTTCCTTAGAAATATTGAATATTTTCTTTATAAAATCATAATCAATTTCTGTTTCTAATTTTTTAGATAATGTATTTTTTAGGAAAAGTTCGATTATTGGCAAACTTGATTCTACAAATGATTCATTACCATCATTTCCCCATAATGTAAGCATTCCTTTTTTTATATTTTCTTTTTTAGCGGCTTCTATAAATGGAAGATTAGTTTCATAAGCTCTTTGGGTATTCCCAAAAAATCTATTCCAGTTATGGGCTCCGGGAGATATTATTATATCGAATTTTTTTTCTTTCAGTATATTAATTTTTGATTGATAATATGATGTTTCCGTGCTTTCATAATCCCAATAATCAATAATATATTCAGAGGGGACCTCATTTATAATATCTAAATCTTTATGATCTAATATAAAATCTCCCCATATTATAGGAATTTTGCCTGATTTTTTTATTATACTTGTAATTTTTTTTAAATGTTCAATATACATTTCAGGTGGATTTATCGGGGTATTATATTTAAATGCAATACCTCTTCCTAAAAGCCACGGCTCATCCATCCCTATATGGATATATTGATTTTTAAAATATGATGCAACTCCCAGAATAATTTTTTCTAAAAATTCATAAGACTCTGATTTAGTTACATTTATCACTCTTTTTGTATCTCTATATTTGATATATTTGACATATTTTAATATTTGTTCTAAATGTCCAAGTGTTTGAAAACATGGGAAAATATTTATTCCTAATTCATTTGCAAAATCTTCTAATTCTCTTATCTCTTCTTTACTATATGCTCCTCTTGCAAAACCAATTAAAGGTTCTCCTTCTATCAAAAATATATCTTCCATATATAAGCCTAAATTATTTAATCCAAATAAAGACAATTTTACCAAAATTTCTTTTAAAAAATCTATTTTTAAAACAGCACTTCTTGAAACATCTAACATCACCCCGCGAAAATCAAAATCAGGAACATCCACTTCCATAGATTTTATTCCATTCTTTATCAATAAACCTAATGCTATATTAATATGAGAAGTATCCTGACCAATAATCTCAATATATGTTTTTTTATTTATAATCCTGATTTTATCTGTATTAATTATTTTATACGCAACTATTTTTCCTCTATTTGTTGAAAAATATTTAGGTAAAAATCTCCCAAGATATTTTCCATAGCTTAATTTTTTTACATTGATCATCATTTGGAATTTAATAATAAAAACTAAATTGTCAAGTAAATAATTTTTTGATTAATGAGGAAAGAAGAGACAGAAAAGAAAA
>CAYLKS010000110.1:0-6011 GCA_964384205.1 uncultured bacterium
ATCGTGTCCGGGATCAGATTTTTGTCCTTAATTTTACTAAATAATAAATGGGAAATCCAGAAAAAATTAGAACAATTGCTATTATGGATTGTAATATTGTTAAACCTATAAAGGACTCGTATAATAACCATAGAGACAAAATTACACCACCAAGTGGAATCAAATACTTGCCTGGCGGAACAAAAATCAATTCATTAGATTTTTTAATTAATGCCGAAGCTGATGCAGAAGAAATTACATAGGGTATTAAATAAGCGAAAGCTGTAAACAATGCAAGTTGCTCGAATGTCCCGGTAAATATAAGTAAAGCTGATAACAACGTTTGAAGACATAACGTTCTGTAAGGAATTTTAAATTTATTTAACTTCAGGTTGTATTTCCATTTTTCTTCCCTACTTATACCATATAATATTCTGCTTGTTACCAAAGTTGAACCATTTAAGCATCCACCAACAGAAAGCAATATCCCCAACGACATGACTGGAACAATGAATCCTAAAAAATTTTTGGAAAATCCGATTAAACTGCCAGAGAAGTCACCACCTTGGGGAAGATATGATCCTACGAAAAATACAACAGGCAAATAAAGAGCTAAAACTATTATCATGCCAAACAAAACACCATAAGGTATGTTTCTTTTAGGTTTTTTAGTCTCCTCCGAAGGTATTGGCCCTGCCTCAAAACCTGTATATGCCCAGACCGTTATAGCGGCCACTGCACCAACAGAAAAAAAAGAAAGATTGCCAAAATTAATGGCTCCTCCATGAGGAAGGAAGAAAAAACAAGCAAAGATAAAAATTATTATTGGGATAATTTTAGCCAAAGTTATTATATTTTGCAACTTACCCACGATTTTTACTCCCAAAAGATTTATCACGAGGTTAACTAATAAAATCCCTATGGCAATAATACTATGATAAAAAAATCCGTTAAGGCCAAGAATTTCTAAAAGTGCATCTGAAAATGCAACTGACAAAGTAGCCAAAGAGGCAATGTAACTTATCCACAAAGACCATCCTGTTATATATCCTACCTTGTTTCCGAAGGCGCAGTAAGCCTGAGATACCGGGCCGCCGGAAACACCCACAGACTTTTTAGTGTGAACAGCCATCGAAATTGAAATGAACAGACATGTTATCCCACCAACAACCCATCCTATTAAAGAAGAAAGAAGCCCATGTTTCAATACAGTGATTATTGGCAAAAAATATATGCCGGAACCGACTATAGTTCCCACACAAATTGTAATTATTTCAGCAAGACCCAATTTTCTTTCTAATGCCATTGTTCTATCTTCTCCATTATCTTATTAAAATCTCCAAAAGACATAGACCCAACTTTTTTTTCTAACATACCGGGGATATTCATATTGCTTATCATGGATCTTGTTTCTCTTTTCGTTTTTCCTTTGACTTTTATCAGCGCCTCTCTTAATGCATTCTTTAGTTTTTTATTGCTTTGTTTAAAAACCTCTCTGAGTATGAATTCTTCTGCAGGCATCTCTTTTTTTGGGATGACTTCTACAATGAATGAATCTACTCTTGGTGGAGGATAAAAAGATTTCTTGTCGATTTCTTTCATTATTTTGAACTTAAAAAAAAGAGACATTTGCAACGAGAGCAAAGTTTTTCCATTCATCATTTTCTTTACAAAATTCGAGGGAAGAGCTAAAACACCTAAATCAAAATCATAATGAATAAGTTTTTGAAAAAGTGGCTCACTAATCGAATAGGGAATATTTGAAACAATCTTATTGAATCTCGGAATTTTTACATTCAAAAAATTTCCCCAAATAATTTTAATATTTTTATGGCTTCTCTTAACACCTTTTAAGAGGGGCGAAAATCTCTTTTCAATCTCTACAGCGTAAACACTTTTAGCATTCTCAGCCAGCAACGAAGTCAAATTGCCAGGTCCTGCTCCAATCTCCAAGACCACGTCTTTTTTATTTATCTTGCCAAACTTAACCATATCTTTGAGTATTTTTTTATCAATCATCAAATGTTGATCCTTTTTCGGATCTGGTTTAATGTCATATTCTTTCAATCTGATCATTAAGGAATGTTCCATCATTAATCACTTAATATAAATTTATTAAATAAGCTTATAAATTTTAGAAAATTAATTTATTGTATGTACATTCTCGGAATTAGTGGTTGGTTCGATAGAAGACATGATGCTGCGGCTTCTCTTATAAAAGATGGCAAACTTATTGCTGCTGCTGAAGAGGAAAGATTTACAAGAAGAAAGCACTCTTATGATACTCTTCCATATAATGCGATAGGATTCTGCCTTAAAAAAGAAAGAATATCAGTAGATGATCTGGACTATGTGGCTATATATTGGAACTTTCCTCATCATTATAAAATAAGAAATTTCAAATGGAAATTTAATGAAAAAAAGATGATAGACATTATTTTTCCAAAAATATATTTCAATTATAAAAAACATCCAAAAATCAAATACATAAATCATCACCTGTCCCATGCAAGTAGTGCATTTAGATGCTCTGGATTTAAAAAATCCTTGATCTTGGTAATAGATGGACAAGGAGAGGAATATGCAACAACTCTTTGGTATGGTAATGGAAACAAAATAGAATTTATTAAAGGATGGGGAACAAAGGATAGTCTCGGTTACTTTTACGAAACTGTCAGCGAATATGTTGGATTGGAAGCGTCCGAGCCGGGTAAATTGATGGGACTGGCAGCATACGGTAAACCTTCATATTCAAAGAAATTTTTTACTATATCAAAAAATGGTTATGCATCACATATAAGCAAAATAATATCAAGAAGATTGGACGAAGAAATAGAAACCAGGAAAAAATGGAAGACATTTCTAAGAAATAACATCGTTAAGGAACGAAAAATACCTTTAACGTTCAACAAAAATATCAGCAGTTTTGTAAAGCCTTCACTGAATTTTGATAAAAAAATGAGAAATCTTGCATCTTCTGCTCAATCGGCAATAGAGGAAATAATCCTTCATTTAATTAGGTTGGGAGTAGAAAAAACAAACTGCAAAAAATTATGTATAAGTGGAGGAGTTGCCCTAAATTCATTAGCTAATAAAAGCATTTTAAGATCAGAAATCGTAGAAAATATTTTCATTCAGCCTGCCTCGAACGATGCTGGTTGTAGTATAGGTTCTGCGCTGGAATTATACGCATCCCTGGGATACAAATCAAAAATCAAATTAGATAATGCATATTACGGACCAAAATTCTCTAATGACGAAATCCTTGAAACAATAAAAAAATTCGGACTTTCCTATGAATACTATGACGATATTTCAGGAGTGGCCGCAGAATTGGTTTCAAAAAATAAAGTAATAGGTTGGTTTCATGGAAAAATGGAACTCGGACCAAGGGCATTGGGAAACAGAAGTATTCTAGCAAATCCATCCAACCCAAAAATGAAAAATATATTAAACAAAAAAATAAAATTCAGGGAATGGTTCAGACCATTCGCTCCCACTATTTTATATTCAGGAAAAGATGAGTATCTGGAACACGCCAATTATTCTCCTTTTATGCTTTTTGTTTTTGATGTGAAGAAAGATAAAAGAAAAGAAGTACCGGCAATAGTCCATGTTGATGGGACAACACGTCCACAAATATTGAAAAAAAATATCAATCCAAAATATTATAAATTAATAAAGAATATTGAAAAGGAAATATCAATTCCGGTAGTTTTAAACACTTCTTTCAATGTAAAAGGAGAACCGATTGTGTGCACACCGAGAGATGCAATAAGAACGTTCTATTCTTCCGGACTAGACTACTTAGTAATGAACAACTATCTTATTAAAAAAAGATGATTATATGAATTTAAGTATAGCAATAACGGTGGTAGATGACATTAAGATTGAAAGATGTTTGAATAGTATTGATGAGGATGTTGAAATTATAATTGTCTTGGATGATGCAACAAGTTCTGTGAAAAGAATAGTAAATTCTTTCAAAAAAGTTAAAACAATCGAAATTCATGAAAGAAACGTTGGATTAGCAAAGGATTTGGCTATAAGAAAATCTCAACACAACAAAATATTCCTCATGGATTCTGATTGCGTGTTTGAAAAAAATTGTATAAGTGAAGTATATAAAAACTTGAAAAGATTTGACATTGTTAAATGTAATGTTATCTTTGATTACGTCAATGTAATCGGTAAAATAATATCAAATCTTAGGAAATACGCTATATCTGATCAACCTAATATATTTACTCCTGGAATAGCATTCAATAAAAAAATAATTAAAAAAATCGGGGGATATTACTTCGATAGAGATATACATTGGGTTGAAGACTCCGAACTAAACAACAGAATCAAAAAAGCTGATGTTAAAATAAAATTTCTTTCTGGAATAAATATACATCATTCGCCACTCACATTAAAACAAGATTTAAGAAGTGCCTTTAGATACGGGTGCGGAAAAAGGATTGGTGTAGAAAAAGGAATAATGCATGGTATTGGAAGTTTTTTAAAATTCGTTCCAGATGTAGTGAACAAAAAAGGTATGTTGGTTGGAATGTATGCAATACTTTGGAGTATTTTTTACTGCTTGGGTTATTTTCTTCAGGCAACATTAAATATATATCATAAAAAATAAAAATCAACTGGTGAATAATTTGATCTTATATCAGATGATAATGGTAGCTGTTATATCTTCACTGCTAGGATTTTTTATGAAAATTTCTGATCTTTTGGATGAACATGGATATAAATGGTTCAAATATTCTGATATCACGACCGGAGTTATTTGGGGCAGTCTCTGTTCGATACTGATATTATACAATGACTTATTAGCAATATTGTGGTTATCAATTTCTATAGGATTTTTAATAAGAGGACTAATAGACTACCATAATCACCAAATCGCGATAGCAATTATAATGTTTGCGGCACTGCTTTCAAATGTAAATATATTAAACTATATTGAAAAATTTATTTTTCTCTTGTTATTTTTAACATCATCGGCATTATTTCATGATTATATACAATACAAAAGAAAAAATGTTGGAAAATACATTAAAAAATTTTTTTATGATTATCACCTGCATTGGTATACTATAATAACAATCTATCTTTTATGGACAAAGGATGTTATAGTTTTCATTTCCCTGGTTTTCTTTTCTTATTTTTATGGATTAGTTGCAACTGGACAAGCAAATTACATCCTAGAAAAAATGAGAATTCATAAATGAATATATTTTGTTGGATCTCTTATTCCAGCTTTTTCGAAAGCTTTTTTTCTATCTATACAATTTCTACATAGTCCACAATGCTTCTTTCCGCCTTCATAACATGACCATGTAAAGTGAATTGGCAGTCCGTGATTTTCTGAATATTTGACTATATCCCATTTATATTGATTTATAAAAGGTGTAATTATTTTAATTTTATCATACATCCCTTTCGATAAAGATTTTTCCATTGAATCAAAGAATTCTCTTGAAGAATCGGGATAAGGAGGCAGCTCATCTTCTTTGTAAGCTCCCATACTTATTTTATCTGAGCCGACAACGACAGCATAAGAGGATGCAATTGACAAAAAAATTATATTTCTGGCAGGGACATAATCAATCTTCTTAGATGATAAAGTTAAGAAATTATCTTCATAATATTTTGGGATTTTGCCATATCCTAACATAGGAATTCTTAGAAACGGCAACGAAACCTTGGAAACTATTAGATTATGAACAGTATATTTCTTTTCTAAAAAATTCAAATATTTTCTAACTGCACTCAATTCCCTTTTCTTTACTTTTTGCCCATAATCTATATAGATAGGGAATACTTCATATCCTTCTATGGCTAATTTGCCAACAACTGTACACGAATCCATTCCACCAGAAATCAATGAAACTATCTTCTTATTCTTCATATAATAATTTTATAAGAAATCATTTATATTCGTTATTTTAAACTCAACAACTTCCTGAAGAATCAGCACCCTGTCCATTTCCGATTGCTCCGAATCCCGGACTCTCTGCACTTGTACTTAACTG
>CAYLKS010000111.1:0-6009 GCA_964384205.1 uncultured bacterium
TACCTGTAGTATCAAACCCATCAGGAATACAAACAGCGGCAGCACAAACTGGGCCAGCCAACGGCCCCCTCCCTGATTCATCGATACCTATAATAAATCTATATCCTTGGTTTTGCAAAGATAACTCTAAATCAAATGTAGGAGTTGAATTCTTTTTAGCCATCATGTCTATTTATCCAAACTTCTATTTTTTTAATTCCAGAAATTTTTCTAGTACAATTTCTAATAATTTTAGCTACTTCTTCTGTAGTATAACATTGGTATGTGTTTTCAGGAAATTTAGTATTTGCGGACTCTTCAGTAAAACAATCAACAGTATATTTACCTAAAACACTGTTTCCATATTCAACAACCTCTTCAATTAATTTTCGTTCTTTAGAAAACCAAGCATATAATGCAGACATGTCTTTATCTCCATTAATTAAGCATTCTTCCAACAACCCTAAAATATTATTTATTGTTATCTTATCCATTAAAAACCCCCATATAACTATTATTTATCATTAACGGTTGACTGCATAAATTTATTTAAATCTCCAGTAAGTGGGTGCTGTATATTAGAAACAGAAGGAGTTTCTTTTAATGTAGTCTGATACTGCTCTAGCGTTTTTTCATTAAATCGTTTTTTTACTTTTCGTTTTTTCTCTTTATCCCACCACCAATCCGGTCGTAGTTGACTTGGAATTTCTTCACGTCTATCAAAAAAATTATCTACTTTTTCAATATCTGGCTTGTATTGACTACACACTCGTTTTTTATTAAGACGTATTGTACTATTTTTTTTCTTAACACATTTACCTTCCAGTTCAAACTGACAAAATTTACATCTTACTTTACTCATAATAAACCCTCCAATTTAAATTTCACAAGACCCAGTAGCGCATTGCACAGATTCCTCGCCTAGAGATTCCATAAGTTTATTTTCTTTTAAATATTGTTTCACTTCTTTTTTAGTTAATGGATTAAGAATTTGACCTTCATAGCTACCATCGACATAAACAGTTACACCTTTTAAATCATAAATATATTCTAGCATGTAAGTACTCAATTCTTGAGGCGTGGTATTTAAAGGCATATTAATAGTTTTTGATACCGCACCATCTACATATTTTTGTACTATTGATTGCATCTCAAAATGATCTGTTGGTTTTAAATCATCCGTATCAACATACCACTCAGGAGTTTTTTCATTGTTATTAATTATATTACGATATATAGAATGTACATACATACGATCGCCTACTCTATCATGTCTTAAATACGCTTTTCTAAATAAAGGCTCGATACCAGATGAAACATCTGCTAACAAACTAATGGTTCCAGTAGGTGCGATAGCAATACCAGTGACACATCGTACACCGTGTTTCTTGACGTCCATACGCAACGAGGCTGGAAGTTTTCTTATAAACGACGCCTTACCATAGGCCACTGGCTCAAACTTGGGAAATGCGCCCTTTTCTACTGCTAATTCAATTAAAGTTTGGTAAACAACATCACGTATAAATCGCATAAGTTTTTCTACTTCCATGATAGCTTTTTCAGAACCATATCGTAATTTTTTAGCAAATAAATATTCCGCTAATCCCATAACACCGATACCTATACGACGAGAATTATGAGCCTTAATATCAATTTCTTTTAATACATATTTATTAACATCTATTACATCATCTAAAAATCTAACAGCAAGTTTAATTGTTTCTTCTAGTTTTTTCCAATTAGTATAAACAGTACCAGTAATAAAATTAGGAAGCACTAATGAACCTAAATCGCAAACGTCATACGGAGATAAAATTGCCTCGCCGCAATTTGACGTAAGTATGTGATTATACTTAGGTTTTTTATTAGCACCAACACCGGCGCTAGTTAAAATATAAAAATTATGATGCTCATCTACCGTACCATTATACACATTTTCATACCCATCCTCTTCAACAGAAACTACTACAAAATTTAATTCAGCTGCTTCTTTTAATTCTTTATATGATGTAAAACAATATTCATTAAACCCAGACTCATTAGCGCTTCGTATTCTAGAAGGTACATTGTTTTTCTTACAAGCGATCATCCATTCTTTTTTCAAAGGATCTCTTCCAAACACTTTCTTTAATTCATTATAAATATTTATTTGAGCATTTCTTGTTTCCTGTTGTTTATTCTCATAATGAGAATAAAATTTAGATCTACTTGCTTCATTATTCCAGCCGTAGTCACTAGAACATTTTCTAGAACAAAAAGCCCGTTCCCTACTATCCCAATTTACTACAAACGACTTACCACACCATTCACATTTTTTATTTACATAAATACGGCCGTTTTCAAAAAATATATCTAGATCTGTTTCTTTTAGTAACTTAAGATAATGTTTGTAAGATCTAATATGAGCTGAATAGTCATAAACCACTACGTCAGCCTTTTTCGCCGCAGCTCGCAATAATTTACTAGGTGATGTATATTTACCTAATGAATAACGACTATTAGGAATATTGTTTTTTCTACAGTATTTAAACCATTCTTCTTGAGTAATACGCCTCCCTAACTTAATAGAATACTCTACTGCCAAATCAAACACTTTATCAGGTGTATATCCTTTAAATCTACCGTTATTACTACCAGAATGGTCTTGTTTTATCAACCAGTTCTTATCGGGAAATCTATTCATGGGATTTTTTTCGCCCAACATATCAGCAGCGTGCAATTTATCATGCTCTTTCTTAGTCATCACAGCTAAATTATCTAAAGAATTACAAAGTTTATCATAATTTTTGTGGTGTACAACTTCATTTTCTAAAAGGTCTCTACCTTCGCCATATGCAGCGATAATACGATGCTCTACGTATTTCCCTTTACTAAAGTTAGGGTTAAACAACCACATATAACCAACATTAGAAACATTAGAAACTAAATGATGCAATCTATCTCCAGACTTTAATTCATCAGCCCGCTTAATGCTACCATCCTTCATATAAAATTCATGATTTTCTGTACAACGTACTGATGAACCATCATCTAAAGTTACTTTCAAAATTTTCTTATTATAACCAGTTATACGTGGTCTACGCATCATTTTTACTTCGGGTTTTTGTGTTTTTCTATTATAACAAAAAACAGGCACATCCTTACCTTCGTCAGCCAATTCTTTTATTGATACATATCTACGGCCATCAGCCACATATATTTTAGTATCACCAGTAATACATGGATTACAGCCCATAACTGGATCATAATAATAGGAATTATTTTTAGTTAAATTATTCCAATTCAATAGACCTGGCTCTGCGCATTCAACCATATTGTCTATTATTTTATTCCAAATATCTCTAGCCTTAATTTTTCCATATGATTTTTGAGAAAATTTAAATTCCCAATCATCGTCAGCTTCAACTGCTTCTAAAAAATCATGCGTCACTGCCACAGAAATATTATAATGAGATAGTTTACCGTGCACCAATTTAGCGTCAATAAAATTTAAAATATCCGGATGGGTAACGTTCATAAGCGCTAATGCGGCTGCTCGTCGAGACCCACCACTTTCAATAGTGGCAGCAATTGCATCCGAAGCTTCTAAAAAGCTAACTGGTCCCGAGGAATGACCGCCTACTTTTTTTATAGGAGCGCCTTTTGGCCTTAAAGATGACATATTTACACCTACTCCGCCGCCTTCACCCCATAATATTAATGAATCTTTATAATAATTACCAATTTCTTCTCTAGAATCACCAATTGGCAAATGATAACAATTAAATAATGACCCGGCTTGTCTCCCAGCGTTTCTTAAAATTCTACCACCAGGTAAAAAATCCATGTTAAAAATTATCTCAGCAAACTTATCAGCATAAAAACCCATGTTTGAATTTTCTGGTGCAGATATAACTCTTCCTACACGAGTACTTGCTTTTTCCCAATCTTCATTTTCCATAAAATATCGATTTTCAGCTATTGTTATCGCATTCGTAGACAATTTACCATTTGACATATTTTCCTCCTCATCGTCCAGTTGAACCAAAACCACCACTACTTCTTACGGTATTAGTTAACGTATCAACTTCTTCAAATTGTGTATAAATTCGTTGGTGTAATGCCATCTGAGCATACCTATCCCCTTTTTTTAATAGAATAGTATTATTACCAATGTTTTTAAAATAAGTTTTAATTGGTCCTCTGTAATCAGAATCTATTATCGCTGTAGAATTAAGCAATATTAATTGTTGTTTACACGCTAGCCCGCTTCTAGGATGAATAGTGACATAATAATCATACGGAATCTCAAAAATCCATCCACTATCAATAAATTTAACTTCACCTAAAGCAAAAGAAATATCTTTTGTACAATACAAATCTAAGCATGCAGACCCATCTGTAGCATAAGTCGGAATTTTAGCATTTTTATGCAAACGTTTTAATTTTATGACCATATATCTCCTCCAATATTTAGCCTTTTAACCAGCAATCTCCAACTAAAGGAGTGCAAGTCATTGGCACTTTTTTAAAAAATTCACCAAATCCATCTATTACCGATTGTCCTATAATTTCTTTTACCTCTTCTACTTGATCTTCTCTCGCTTCAACTACCATTTCATCATGTACAGTAAGAAGTAGTCGAGCATCGTAATCTTTAATTCTATCTGAAGCATAAATCAACGCTTGCTTAATAGTATCAGCATTACTATTATGCACAACAATGCCATTTGCTGTAAAGTAATGAGGATCTTTATCACATACAACATCATACGCCTCAGACTCAAGACCGAGACTAGACAAAGATATTATTTTACAAAAATCATAATTACTTAAAAAATGTAAATACTTTTTAATTCTACTTTCAGGCAATAAATTGTAAAATTTACGCCAACTTGTAAAAGAGCAACTATTATCTTTAAACCTACGTAAATGACATTTTTCATGGTAAGTTAATTTCTTATATTTATTTGAATGTTTTAGTTCTTGATAAATAATAGAAGGAATAAAACTAGGCACCATACTATTATCATTTCCAGTAGACGTATTCAATTCGTGCATCAATTTACCATGTTTTTCGTATACGGATGATCCTATCATATCTACAAAACGCTTTAAAAAACGTTTAGGTACTTGTATCCTGTAAACAGGGCCGTATTCATTCACATAATTTTTTAAATTTGAATTAATACCGACACTAAATAGCAATTGTTGTATATCAATAGCTAATTGATGCGACACTGTAGTATAATTAGGCCCGCTTTGTAAAGTAACACCCCCATCAGTTGAAAACAAGCCGTTCAGCAAAGCGCATTTATTAACCAAAGACTCTGTAAAAAAACATTTAGGGATAGATTTCTGTCTATGAATAGCGTAATCTAACCCCACATGCTTTAAAAATCCTCTAATAACAACAGAGCTAATCTGAGAACGCCATAAAATATTTTTTTTATTCGAGACTTCGTTAGTTATAGGGGTGTAACCAAAGACTTCTTTAATATAATAATTAAACTTATCAAGCAATTCTTTTTGTGTATCAGGGCAGACAAAAGTAATCTGATTATGTTTAGTATAATTACCATCACCAATCAAACAACCAATTATAAACGCTAATTTTTCATTCATTACGGACGGGTATTTATACTCGGCATAAGTTTCTCGCCAATGACCTTTAATATATTTATACCCAGACACATCGGTAGATTTACCATCAACTATGTCCAGTGGTACTAACAACATATCGTGTTGGGTATCTATATCTGCAACTCTTTTATCTACTATCTCACCTGTTCCATCTATTATTACAGGTATTTTATGATCTAGTGTTATGTTTAATTTAACACCGTTAGATAATTTCATTTCATGTAAAATCTTTTTACCAGAATTAACCCCTACCCCACTATTAATTCCAAAACCAGTTTCAAATCTATCAATGACTTTATTTTCTAAATCATCGATTGATCCACACCCTTTTATTATTGTTCCTGCACCTAAACAACCCTGAATAGGGCAATTTTTACCCGCACGCTCAACAGATCCTTTAACACGATT
>CAYLKS010000112.1:0-5909 GCA_964384205.1 uncultured bacterium
GCAATACCTAAAGCAGCATTAAGGTTACTCATAAAAATATCCGCAGAAATCCAATCTTCTTTAAAACTCTTAATTAATCTGCTAAACTTCATATCATTTGATCCGATAACTGCACCGTTACCTGTTGTAATAATTGAAGGATCATTCAATGGTACTATAGAATAATCACCGAAACTACCAATTTTTTTACCGTTAATTGAAGACAGAAAAGATCCGCCACAATCTTCTATCAAGGGAATACTGAGGTCCCTATGTTCTGTGAGATCATTCGCTATACCGAACAGTTGAGAAACAATTATTGCCTTTGTTTTTTTACCAATGTACTTCTTAATTCTTTCAGCAGACGGAATAAGAGAATTTTGCTCAACATCAACTATTATAGGCTTAATTTTATTTTTTAACAGGGAATACAGAATACCACTTCCAACCGAAGCAGGTATTATTACCTCATCGTCCGATTCAATATTTAAATAGGAAAAAATTATATCCAGGGATTGAGCATAGCTGGATATTAAAGCGATGTTTTTTACTGGCATTTCCCTTTTTAGTACGGAAGAAAGTTTTTCCATATAATGATTCGGAGTAAGATCATCATCAACAAGACAGTTAAATACGCTTTGTAAATCCTCTTTTGTAATCGTTGGCATGTACAATTTGATCATCAAAAAGCCCTTGTGTTTTTATGCTTTTATTTATGAATCTACTGAAAAAAGGCAGAGTACTACCATTTCAAGCCTTAATTCATCAAGACCAGAAATCTATAATCCTTAATATATTAAAGATTTAATCATCACAATTAAAATTGAACCTGACTTCATTGAGTTTGAAAACAAAAGATGTTTTTTAGCTTCACTCGAAAAGGCAAAATTCAGTTTTTTATATTGCATTTATTATTAATATAACGAAATAAAAATAGGCTCAAATAACCTAACCACAGTATGATAATCTATTCAATTGCATCTTTACCAGATTAGCTTATCAATGATTCTCCATTTACAAGCTTTTTCTTCTCTTTTAACAAAAGTTTACCTGTATTCGATGGAATATAGCAATTTCCAGCCATGGTAAAACCTCTTGGAATATCGACATTGCTTCCCACCAGCGATATTCCACCGAATATATACTCAGGATAGTTCCTATTGTAACCACTCTTTGATCTATCACCTAAAATAGCATTCTCACCAACTCTAGGTAATACTGTTTGCAGTAGTTCATCACCGTCACATAGGATTACACTTTCAAGCCTTGCATTTTCAGCAATGCTATTATTACCCATAATAATTGATTTATAAATATAAGCCCCCTTGGAAATTTTTACGTTGCTAAATATGAATGAACAATCAACTTCTCCTTCAATATAGGAAGAAGGTGATATATAACTGCCTTTTACTATGCCACCTGAAGTTACTGTTATATCTTCTTTTTCTCTTAATTCTTCATTATAATAAAGAGATACATACCTATAGCATTTTTCCATATCATCTAAGAGGTCCATATGGAAATCATAGTACTCTCTGACAGTTTTTAAGCCAAAATACTCTTCTATTGATTTCACCTTAGCCTTTAGGTAAGCATTATCCGATAAAGAAATCAATCTTTCCCAAACAGCATCATAATCTTGATATTCAATATCCCTGGATTCAAGCCCTGATCTTAACAAATCGTAAAAAGATTCTTTTTCACTAATATACAATCCACGGAAATTATCATAGTTCGAATCAGCGTAAATAAGCCGGTTTCCCCCTTTAATATCAAGAAGCTCATTGATCAGAGAACGCCAATCCCAGTATATAAATCCATCCGCTTGAACAATCAGCATATCTGTCTTTGCACGTCTTATTATTTTAGATAAATTATCAAAAAGATTATCTCCTGTAAAAGGTTTAACGGAGTAATCCTTATAATGAAAGTTTATGTAATCTTTGATTTGAACATCATCAGATTTTACATTTATGAATACTTCAAACTGATCGTCTATTCTTGCAGGATAAAGATAATAATCAACAAGCCTGGCATTCCCCAATATTGGGATCATGCTTTTATTCCTGCCTTCTGCAACCGATAAAAGGCCTTTCTCTCTTCCTTTGATCATGACGACAAGAGTTATCTTTTCCATTTTATATTTCTAACCCAGTAAAACTTAGAAAATTAGTTTTTCCAGAAAATCTTTTCTATAATAATCATCAATATAAAAGGCAATATAAGAAATATCCTTTTAAATCTGTGTGGATTTGCTATCTCTCTGCTAACAGCCTTCTCTACATCAAAGTTCCTCAAATAGTAGGATCTTCTCGCTTTACCAGAATAAACATCAATCAGCGATTCAATTAGCACTACCACTTTTGAGTTGATTTTTTGTCTGTGGTTGATAATCCAATACTCTTCCTCAGGAGAACCAAGGCCAATAAAAAAGTAATCAGGTGAAGCCTTCCTGATTGCATATAGTAAATCATCGAGTTCACTAATTCTATATTTCCCACTATGCTTACCAATCAAAAATAATCTCGGTATTTCTTTTTTTAAATTTTCAATTGCAATATCCATAGAGTTCTGTTTACCACCAAAAATATATACCTTCTTATTCAGGTTGGTAGATTGAACCAAAATACGTTTTACAAGGCTTGAAGGGTCAATTTTCTGTCTCACAGGTTTTCCAAGAAAATCAGCAGCCCAATATATCCATTTTCCCGATGGGATTACAAGATCTGCCTCCTCTAGAAATACCCTTATAGGCTTATTTCTTCTTGCCTTGATAAGAAGAGGTACAGAGAGAAACAAAACTGTATGCTCTCTGTCATCGTTAAAGAAGGATTCAATTTGTTTGAGAATTTCTTCTTCATTCATATTATTAAAAGGTATTCCAAGGATTCGTTCTTTTTTCATCTCTCACTTCCGGAATAATTCATTTGAGTAAAATATTCTGATAAATGTTGATGCAGCAATAGCGGCAGTTTCAGCTCTCATTATAAATGGTCCCATTCCTACTCTTATAAACCCCAAATTGAGTAGAAAAATTTCCTCTCTTTGAGTAAAACCGCCCTCCGGACCAAAAAACAAAGCAAAACTTTTATCAATAGGGACATTAATCTTTTCAAGGTATGTTCTAATATGAATGGAGTCATCTACTGTACTAAAGAGGAGTTTTATATCATACCCCTCAATGATCCCGGCTTTTAATTCTCTCAATTTAAAGGGCAAATTTATCTTTAATACCTGTTCAAGCCCGGATATTTTAGACCCCTCTTTTGATATTCTTCTCCATCTCGCAACTTTATTTACACCAATCCCATTTTGCAAAACCGATCTTTCAGTAATAACAGGATAAATCTCTTCAATTCCAATCTCACTTAATCTCGATATTAACAAATCCATCTTTTTTGATTTTATTAACCCCTGAAAAACAGCTATTCTTGGTCTTATAGTATTGCATGTCCTGCCTTTATCAACAATCTCAAGCACCATTCTATTTTTGTCTATTTCAATAATATATAAAATTGCTACTTCATCTTCAATTAATGCTTTAATATTATCTCCAACCTTCTTTCTTCTAACATTTTTTAAATAATGATAATCCTTTCCCTCAAGTATTACTCTATTATTGGATACGTTTTTTTTATCTACTACAAAATACTTCATATTATTATCAAATTTACAATCTTTTAGATGATTTCAAATTATATCATACTTTTAGATTTAATAATCTGAAAATTAGGAGATATAGAATACAATTTTATCTTAAAAAAACTTTTAAACAAAAAATTATATTTAACATATTAAAATCAAATCTATTGAAAAAAGATAATATATAGAATAAATTATAAATATGCAAAAAGTATTAACTCCAAAGGAACGACTACAATTAATAAGGAAAGGGAATGAGCTTTTCAATAAAGGCGATGTCGAAAAGGCGGCAAGGATATTCGTAACAACCGCATATAAAGATGGACTTATCAGGATTGGGGATTACTACTATTTCAAAGAAAAAAACCCAATAAAAGCTCTTCACTTCTATCTAGAGGCAGATTATAAAAAAAGAATTAATGAAGTAACAGAAAAAATGGCTCAAATTATTATAAAATGGTTGCATGAAGATGATAAAAAAAGTGAATCATCTGTTAAGATAAAAGTAAAACCATAAAAGTATAAAAATTAGGGAAAATGTCAATCAATTCAAATTTTAAAAATAAAAAGAACATTCCAGAGCTATCTAAATCTGCATATAATCTTATAAAATTTCACCGCTACGATGAAGCAGAAAGGGTTTTTAACCAAATTCTAGATATGGATGAAACAAATATTTATGCTCTTGTTGGGATTGGAGATGTTAAAAGGTACAGAAAAGATTTTTCCAGTGCAATTAAATACTACGAAAATGCTTTGCTTGTTGATCCAGCGAATAAATTTGCTCTTATTGGTCTTGCAGATTCCTACAGAGGCTTAAAAAAATACAATGAAGCCATAAAAATCTGGGAAAAGTTTCTATCCTTTAGCGAGAATGAGTTTGATGTCTCTGTATTATCACGATTAGGGGATACATACAGAAAAATGGGAAATTATGCAAAAGCTCTTGAATATTACTTGAAAGCCTATACCCTTGACAATAGCAATCCCTATATATTATCTGGACTCGGATTTACATACTTTGAAAAGGGTGATTATGAAGCCTCATTAGATTACTGGGAAAAACTTTACAGTCTAAAAAAGGATGATCTGCACCATAATGATATAAAAATTCTCACAAATTTGGGAAACTGCTATAGAAAACTAAGACGATTTAATGACGCTTTTAAGTATTTTTATAAAGCGCTAAAAATGGAAGAAAATAATTTTTACGCCCTGTATGGTATTGCTGACTGTTATAGAGGATTGAAGGAATATGGAAAAGCAATTACCTACTGGAAAAGGATCCTTGAAAGAGACCCGGAGAACAAGAAAATACTCACAAGAGTTGGAGATAGCTATAGGAATCTCGGTGATTACAACATGGCAAGGAAATATTATCAAAAGGCTATAGAAAAGGATTTTGATTATTACGCACTATTAGGCCTTGCTATTGTTAATATAAAAGAAAATAATATATTAGCTGCAATTGAAAATTTAAATCAATTAAAAAGCCTATCCGGCCTAAACCATAAAATAGCCCTTTTACTAGCAGAATGCTATGTTGATTTAAATGATTATGAAAGTGCATTAAATATTTTAAAAGATGCTGTTAACAATGGAATATCAGATAAAGAGATAAGAGACAAAATAAAACTTATTAAACGAGGAAAACTTTTCGGTTAAACATTAAAAAGTTTCTTTTAAAAAGTTAAACATTACCCTTTTGAACCTTTATCCAAAAATATTAGATATTTAAAAAGGCTTAGATATTTTTACTACAAGTCTTGAACCATTGATTTTCTAATAAATTATCAATTTATTGGGCCGAATTTTAATTTCGTAAAATCTCTAAAAATTGTGGTTTCTAAAGTAAATAATTAGGTTTAAGTTAAATACTTTCAATTTGAAATTATTAGTAACCCTTTGCTTTAATAATCTAAGTTTGATATTAACCAGTCATTTTTAATAAGTCGAAATTTGATTTATAATTAATAGGCAAGTACACTTTCAATTATAATAAAAGGCTATGTTTGTCTATTCATTTTATACCTTTAAAAAATTGGATTTAAATATCCTTGAATATTTTGGTATTCTAATTAATCATAAATTCTGGTACAAAAAACCGTAATTTTAATGAACAAAACCTTATGTTTATACAATTAATCAACACTGTAATCTCGAGTCTTGATTTATCTTGACAAAAATCTTTTTATTTAAACTCTGATATTATCTTTAACAACTTCAGGTAACTAAAAATAATGTATACTTTGCCAATACTAATAATAGCAATTATAGCTGCTATCTAT
>CAYLKS010000113.1:0-5723 GCA_964384205.1 uncultured bacterium
ATATTTCTTTTAGGGTTTTCAATTCACTTATATTCTCTTTTTCTGTCATTCTAAAACCCCTTCAAGATATAATAAAGATTTATTCATTAATTCAACTAAATGGTCTGCATATTCTATATTTTTTTGAATGTGTTGTATTCTATTTTCTGGATTTCCAAAATCCCAGTTTTTTAATTCTTCTTTTGATTTATCTATTAATTCTGATTCTAAAGAAGATTCTAAATTTTTTAACCTACCTAAAGTTTCTCTTAGTCGACCTTCAAAATCAGATACTTGTTGTTGGAGAATTCGCAAGTCCGATTGTTTAGATTCTTCATTCATATTTTTCATACCTCTTCAAAACATTTAATACATCAATTGCAGGATATTTACTAAGTAAAATAAGAGTTATTCTTAATATTTCTTTAATATCCCCAATAGAAACTTCACGAGTATTTTTTTTATTACCTTTTGATTTTTCTCTTTTAGCTATCTCAACTGCAATATCATTCAAATTTATTTTTTTCATTATTATATAACTTAAAGAAGTATATATTGTTTTCTATAGTTCATCATATATATTCAAATGTAATATAATGGTTTAGTGGTTTTAGGATAATAAGGAATATTTAATTCATTAGAATATGTTCTCTTAATATTTAAATACTCTTTTTCCATTCTGGATGATTTTTCAGAATCAAAGTAATAATAGGACATTATTCTTTTTTTTCTTTAAAATAATATTCCCCAAGGTCTAAAATATATTTACCTGTAATTGTTATAAATCCAGTTAATCCAGGATTAGTGGTTGCAGACCAACCAATTATGGCGGGAAGTCCAACTTTGATTAATTCTTTTATTGTTTTCCAATTACCTTTTAACCATCTCCAAAAGGAATACCCTTCAAAACTCATTGCAGGGCTAATTACTCTTTTTTTGGTTACCATAATTATATTATTTTATTAATATACTAAATAATTATATAAATTTATGAAACTAATAATAAATATAAATGAAGAAAATGAGGAATTATATTGGGAATTTATGAGATTAAAAGTAAAATATAAACTTAAAAATCATGCTAAACTTTTAGAGATATTAATTGAAAAGGCTGGATTATGAGGGTAACTACAAGAGTGAATAAATTAAACGAAATTTTAATGGAGGGATATTTATCTTTTAAATATTTTGCGGAGAATATAGTAAAAGAAGTTGAGGGATATAAAGTTGAAATAGCTGACTTTCATCAGGAGTGGATTGATGCTATTTTAAAAAATGATAATGTAGTTATTTCAGCAAGTCGTGGTTCAGGAAAAAGTTTGGTAATGGGGGTATTGTTTCCTTTATATATAGCAACTTATAATTCAAATAAATCTATTTTAATAGTATCTCCTACTGAAGAGCGTTCTTTTGAAATATTACAGAAAATTAGATATGTTATTGAAAATAATTCTTTACTTAAATTTCTAAAACCAGAAAGTGGAACAGGTACTTGGAGTAAACATAAATTAGATACATCAAATCATTGTCAATTTTATTGTAAAGTCTTATCTTCAAATATCAGGGGACATCATGTAGATTATTTATTATTAGATGAATGTGGTGAAATAGGGGATGGAGAAATATTTTTTAGTGCAGTATTACCAACAATTTATACCAAAAATGGAAAATGTGTGGCAATTGGAACACCAACAAGTAATTCAGATTTATTAAATACATTGTCACGTAGAAAGACATTTAAAAGTTTGAGATATCCTGCAATCAAATTAATAAATGGAAAATTAATCCCATTGTGGGAAAAGAAATTTTCTATTAGTAAATTGAATAGAATAAAAAGAACAATGGGTGCATCTAGATTTGAAAGAGAATTTATGTTAAATATAGTTTCAAAAGAAAATCAACCATTTACCCCAGAAATGTTAATGAGTTGTCAAAATGATAAATTAAGATATTTGGAGAATGGAGATATAAATAGGGAATATTTTATTGGAGTTGATTTGGCTTATTCTAAAAAAGGTGATTATACAGTAATTACTGTGTTTGAAATGCAACCAAATGAAGTAATGAGATTGGTTTATATGTTCAGAGTTAGAGGGATGGATATCCCATCACAGGAAAATAAACTAATTGAAATTATGAATAAGTTTCCTCCCAAACGAGTAGTGATAGATATTAGTTTATTTGGTTTAAATATGGTTAATAATCTATCTAGAATGGGTTATCCAATAGAAGGTTTCTCTTTTGGAGGTCGTGGTAAGAGAAGTTTAATTTTATTTACTGCACTTAAAGCATATTCAGATAAAAAGATAGAAATTCCTTATCATGAAAGTGTGAGGGATGGAATTTGTGGGGTAAAGAATTTAGAACGTGAAGCATCTAATATGCAATTAATTGATGGAAGCTTTAAAAGTGTTATGGGACATGATGACATTTTAATAAGCGTGGGTTTGGGGCTTTATGCAGCTTCAAAGTTTAAATCTTGTTTGGTTTATGGGGCTTCTAATTCATCTAATATATATAAAGAAGTCAATAGGAATTATGGGGGAAGAAATTATAAAGAACAAAAAGAAAAATATATTGAGTATCTCCAATCATTACATAGATAAAATTAAGAAAAAATACAAAAAAACTATATTGGGGATTAAATTTAAATTGATAAATTGGAAATGGAGAATTATTTCTGAATTTAAAAATTCAGAAACTTATAAATATTATTATGGTAGTTTAATTTATATTATGTTAACAGGAATTTTAATTAATTCATTTACAAGTTTTTATTTAAATTTTAATTTTACGCTTGAAGGTATTATAGGTTCTGGAGGTATTATGTTTTTAATTCGTTATGAAACCATTGAGTTCATAAGGGATTTAAGAAAGAGATAATTATGCAACCATTGAATAAATTCATATTGGGGGAGGATACAATAAAAGAAACAGATGTTGCAGGTATTTCAAGTACTGTTAAAGATAATAAAATTGATACCAATAGAATTGATTTAAGTCAATTTGAAGCTATTTATATTACAGATGCTTTGGTTAGAAATTCTATTAATGCTTCTGTTTGTTTGTTTGATTATGATTATGAAATAGTAGCTAGTTCACCGAGAATTAGAAGAGAGACTGAAAAATTTATGAAATTTATTAATTATGATTCTTTAAAATTAGAACTTGCCAAAAATGCATTTATTTATGGTGATGGGTGGCTTGAATTGGTTTATAAAAATAATGAATTTTTAGGGGTAGTTAATTTAAATCCAAAAAGAGTGGATTATAAGAAAGATATGAATGGTAGAATATTATTAGATAGTAAAGGTAAGGTTGAAGGATATACACAAACTATAGGATATGAACAGTCTTCAGATAAAAATTTAAAAGGGAAAGTTGAAATGGTAAATGGAGTTCCTGTTATTATTTTAAAACCAGAACAAATTGCTCGTTTTTATTTTGACTCAATAGGGGAAGGTTGGTATGGGATAGGATTAATTGAACCTATATATTCAATTACTTTAGGAAAAAATGAAGCTGAAATGGGATTATCTCATGTAATTAATAAAGTTGGTTTTCCTATAGTTATAAATAAAATAGGTTCACCAGAACATGTTCCAACTCCAGAAATGATTGAGGAAGGTGCTAAAATAGTAAAAGATTTAAATTACAAAACCGAATTAACAGTTCCTTATTATATGGATATTGATACTCTTAAAATTACTAGAATCGAAAAACTCAGAGAATATTTACAATATTTTCTTGAACAACAGATAACAGGTATAGGGATACCAGGAGGAATTGCTACAGGGTCAGGAGAATCAATCAACAGGTCAACATTGGTAACTCAAGTTAAAATGTTTATGAAAATAAATGAATCAAGAAGGAAAAAGCAGGTTAATCAATTTGAAAATACAGTTCTAAAGACTTTAGCCAAATCAAGAGGTTGGAAAGAAATACCTACTATTAAAATAATACCCACTGATTTGGATGATATTTTGAAAGACATCAAAAAAGAAAAAAAAGGTGAAATTGGATAATGGAAATGATATTTTTAGGAACTGGACCAACAACACCAATACGTGGAAATGGAAAAAATTATAGGAGTAATACTTCTCTACTTGTTAAATTAGATGATAAAAATATCTTAATTGATGCTTCTCCTATGATAGTTGAACAATTATTTGAAAATGCTGTTGAGAATATAGATGCAATTTTATTAACTCATAGCAACTATAGTTGTGTAAAAGGAATAAAATATTGTAGTGAAAATTTTAAAGATGTGCCTGTATTTGCTTTAAAACAAACTTTTGATATAATAGATAAATATTATAAAGATTTAAATATTACAAAACATATAATTAAACCAAATAAACTTTTTGATGTATTTGGATTGTCTATTTTACCTATTAAAATAAATCATACCGAATCATTAAACAAGAAAAATCAACCATGTGTGGCTTATAAATTTAATAATAGTTTATATGCTCCAAATATAGAATCAATTCCAAATACATCTCTAAAACATTTTAGTGATTTGGATTATCTAATTTTAGATGCTTCAATGTATTTTAATAAATATATGAAATGTCATTTAAATTTAAGTGATTCTTTAAGGATAGTAAATATATATAAACCTAAGAAAGCAATTTTAACACGTATAGGTCATACTTATCCAGATTATTATAAAGCTGAAAAACAAATAAAGAATTATTGTAACTTAAAAGGATATAATATAAGAGTCAAATTAGCTTATGATGGGCTAGTAATTGGTGAAGAAGTTAAAAAACTCGGGAAAATTTTAGATGAAAAAATATCAATATATCTTAAAGCTCCACTTCCTGAAAAAATATTTAATAATGAGAGAAGATATTTTTTTAGACCAGACAAATTAAAGAAGTTATTAAAAACCAATTTATATCTGGTTGATGATAATTTTTGTTATGGGATTGTGGAACTAGTTAAAATTACTGAAATTAAACCTAAAGAATTAGAACGAATTAAAGAAAAATATGAAAAATTAAAAGAATTAGACATTAAAGAGATTTTTAAGAAATATAAAAAAATATATGCTTATGAAGTTAAAATTATAACAAAATTCCCTAGAAAGAAAACAATTAAAATTAAAGGTGATAAAAATAATTTTAGCAATCCTTTTGAGTTTATAGAAAATAAAATTGAAGAAAAACCAAAAAAAGTTGAAACAAATGTAAAGAATAAAAAAACTGAAACAAAAAACGAGGAAATTAAAATAGATATAGACAAGTTGTTAAAACAAAAAGAGAAAGATTTGAAACATAAATTAGATATATTAGAGTTGAAAAATAAAGAGAGGGAAATGGAAATTATAAACAAAAAAAAGAAATTAATAGATAAATTATTGGAGAAGGTGGAAGATGGAAGTAGTTAATTTATATTATGATAAGGAAAAGACTAAAAAAATAGGAGAGGAGATAGATTTTGGAATTGTAGAAGCAGGGAGAGAAGAAGAACGGATAATTTATATTCAAAATGAATTGCCTTTTAAAATAAATCTAACTTATGAACTTAAAAAAGAAGATAAAATTGAATTAATTTCATCTCCTAATTATTTAGATTCTAAAAGAGGAGGAGAGATTAAATTTAAAATAAAAACAAAACTATTAGAAATGAAACCATTAAGAGACATTATATCTATAAAAGCCAGTTGGATTGTTAGTTAAAAATGATAGAGTACGAAAAAACAGATGACAAAAATATCATCAAGCAAATTGAAACGG
>CAYLKS010000114.1:0-5680 GCA_964384205.1 uncultured bacterium
ATATTTGTCTTTGTAATTATTTATGAATTCTTAAAAGGAAGATTTTTTTAATATTCTTTAGATAAAATTTTTTGTAATTATTGGTTTAATAATTAATTATAGTTATTTTAAAATTTTTTTTATCTTCAGTAGAAGAAGCGTTTCCAGCATAAATAAGCGTTTGTGGTGGAGCACTAATTGTCACAGTTGACTTTTTTATATAATAGCTTACATGTTAAATATACCAAGTTTATTATTTTATGTGTTTTTTATTATCAAAAATTATTTATTAAAATTCATTTTATAAAGTAATTGAAAAGCAAACCATATTGCATTTTTATGATCATGATTATTTATGGGCTGAATATCTCCTGGCATGAAATAACCAAAAGTAGTTACAATTTGTAATTTTTTTAAAACCCGATAACTCGCAAATATGTCGAATTCATTGCCTAAATGATGTTTGCCTGATTTTAATTTTATTGTTCCGAGCAATGACAGGTTATCTGGGACAGGTATATAAAACCAATGAAAGTTTGTTTCAATTTTCATATTTTTAATGGGGAATAGAGAAACAAATATTTCCCTGTCATCCAGATTTGACCATGATATAATATTCATCCTTCCGTAATAGCCTCCTTTAGAACCATAAACGGGGTCGAATGTCTTAATTTTAGTATCAGTATTTTTCCCACCTGATGCATAACTTTCTCTGAGAGCTAATATGGGCTTTATCGGTAGGGATTTAAGCTGATAACCAAATTTAGCAACTATTCCAAAGGCATCTATGGTTTTGTTATTTTCTTTTCCAAATTCTTTGCTTAAAGTAATATCATAGACACAATGATGGAAATTGTTATTGAATAAACGTATCCCTACCCATTGCCTTGTAAAATTAAGTGTCCTGGCATAGTTTGCCGAACCTTCTTTTTTTACTGCATAAAAAGGTTCAATATAGATAATTTTACTCCATTCATAATGCGCGTATATTCCACCACCCCAAAATTCTGTTTTAGTGAAAGGTATTGAAATTTTTTTCGGATCATGAATTTTAGTTCCACCACCAAAAAAGTCAATAAAATTTGAATTTTTTTTATAAGAGATTTTAAATGCATCCCATGTCCAGCGACCTGTATTACCCCATTCTCCAGGTCCCAAAATGTGATGGTCTCCATAAAATATTTTTTGTCTTCCAATTGTAATAGTTAAATTTTTGATTAAGTTATGATATTTAATAAATAAATCATGGATTTCAAAAAACTCTTCATTGGGATTCATTATGTAATATGGTTTTTGTGTATTTTTAGCTTTTCTTTTAAATAAATCGGGATATTTAGCATTTCGCAATGACCATCCAAAAGCACGAGAATCTTGTAAATGCACAGAAATATAAATGGAACTTTCAGGATGAAAAACAAAGCCTGCAATAATACGTTGCAATAGCATTTTGTCATTTAATGAACCAATAGCTGTAGGACTGCTGTCATCTCCATAATTTTTAGCATTTATTCCATTCAATAGTTCAAAACGTTCTCGAATATTTATATCAAAGTCAACTTTGGAATAATCATTTTGAGCAAATAAAATCGTTTCAAGGCCAATAATCAGGCTTAATATGAATAAAAATTTGTATAACATTCTGAATTTAAACAAGTCTTTTTTTTAATAAAATACTTTATACAGCATTATCAAAGCAGCAGCCATCGATGTAATGGCAAAGATAATTTTCAGTGTTTTGTGGTTTGTTTTAATAGTTAGTCGAGTTCCAAACAGGCTTCCTATTATAGCTGCTGCTGCCAGAATAATAGATGTTTTAACATCAAAATGACCAGTACTTAAATGTCCTAAAAAGCCTGAGGTGGCAGTAATTAATACCAAAGTGGTGGATGTTCCTACGGCAATTTGCATTGGAACACCAACAGTCAGCACCATTAGTGGCACTAAAAAAGAACCGCCTGAAATGCCTACCATTCCAGCAATAAAACCTGTGATTAGTACCGTAGGAACAAAGATAATGAGATTAATATGGTATGTAGCATTCGCTGATTTTAATTTAATTCGATAGCGGCTATTTGTTTTGGGGACTTCCTTAACAGGTCTCAACATAAGAATAGATACTACAAAAATGGCTATAGCAAAAATTATTTTTAGAAAGGTTCCACCAAATATATCAGAAAAAAATCCGCCTAAAAAAGCAGAAATTAAAGTCATACTTCCAATTATAAAAACTAATTTCCAATCAACAGTTTTCTTTTTTCCAAAAAAAATAGTTGCTGTTAATGATGAACATATTAAAATAAATTGCCCAGTGGTAGCAGCTTCATGCATCTCCAGACCAGATAACACAAGAGCTAAAACATAAAAGTTTCCACCACCACGTCCAGTCATTGTCATAATAACTGCTATACCAAGTATAATACCTGCCAATATCCAAATATTCATATTATAACCTCTTATTTATTGATATGCTTGAAAATTTTTCCTGGCGTTAATGCACTAACTAATTGCTCGTAGCCTCCTTCTATAATTTTGACGTTTTTAAATCCCTTGCTTTTTAGATAAGTAAAAGCTATTGTACATCTTACTCCACTTGAACAAAATATTCCGATAAATTTATCAGTAGGAATTTCATTCAATCGTTGCGGGAGTTCATGAAGTGGTATTTCAGCAATTGGACAATGATGTTTTAAAACTATTTTAATTGTTTCTGTTTCTTCTTTTGAGCGGACATCTAAAAATACCGCGTCTTCCTTTTTAAGAAAAGACTCTATATCGATTTTGTGCTGACCAGTTCCAAAATATTGAAGATCCATTTTACTGATTACTCTTTCCAATTCGTTCATAATGTTCCTCCTTATTATTTTGTTAGTTTATCACTTTATTAGTACAAGCCGTAAATTCAAGTACGCAGGGAATATTTAAAGTGTAAAATACATTATTTTTTTTACCTAAAGTTATTTTATACTTTTTTAGAGAGTCAGACTGTTTTGATATAGTTGAAATATCAATTTCTTCCGAGTTTTTAAATTTTTGGATTTTATATGTTTCAAATTGATATATGATGGGTAATCTAATTGGATATACCAAATACTTGATAAAAGATTTAATTTGATATATCTGAATAAGTTTTTGATTAATATTATTTGCTAATTTGATCAAATAATCAACAGAAATCATTATATTTTCCTTCCGACGTTGTAATAAGTTTTTTTCAACCTTTAACGTTTTACGAATATAGGAAGTTCCAATTTTTTTGGAATTTTGCAAATAAGCTGAGCCGTATGTCTAATGTTAAGTGGCATGAGCGGAGATGGAAAAGACAGGGAATAAAGTTGCGATAAAATACTTGCCGTCGCCATTGAATTTATTCATTTTTTAATTCATCCTATAAGGTTTTTTTAAGCTATATAGTTTTTTCAAAAGATTTATTAAACCAGCAGGATTGGGGATTATTTTTATATAAGCATTTTTTATTTTTTTTGCCTTACGTTTTTACCATATTTTTAATCCAAAAAATTATTAAAATATATACCATTCGTAAATGATAGATAATGTATGTTGCAGTTTTTTTAGAATATTTTGTAAATTTTATTGTTTCTCTAATTTGTTTATCTTGAGCATTTGTAAATTTTTTTATATGTTATTGCTTCAATAATAATGTTCTTTTATTTTTAATATTATATTAGATTTATTTTTTTGATGATATTTATCAAAATTATACACTATATTAAATTTATTTTAGATTAAATTTTCCCCGGGACTTTTTAAACAAAGATTGGTCTCCTTTATCTGGTAAAAAATATCCTAAGGAGATTTCTATTAAAGTATGTAACTTTTTTGTATGATAAATATTATCAAATGTTTTGAGCTGTAAATCAATTATTTTTATAATTCCTGATATGATGTGTTTTTCCCCTCGAAATGATGTTATCACATATAAAATTTACCTATTTCATTCATACTTCCTGTATCGACCGTTCTTACAGAAAATACAATTGATTTAATCCTATCGTAAATTATTTATTTATTTTTTACTTTTTCAATAGTTAGATAATATTTACTTTTAGAGGTTTATTTGTTTGATATTCATTTATAAAGTTTTTAAAATAATTTTCAGCACCATAATGAATTTTAGTTTTTAGGGGAAATTTTTTCTATAATTCTTTGTTGATCTTATGTCATTTTAATTCACTTTCCATTATTTATAACAAATTTTAATGGCAATTTCATCTAAAGATATTGGCATTGGCGGGTATGTGAAGCCCGTAAGGAGCTGTGGGGGAGCATAAGCAAAAATAACCGTATAAACCGTATATTTTCTGTTAGTCAAAATACGTATATTTATTTATGGCTGAACCCCTTCAATGATATTGAGTTCATTTAATTCTCTGTCAGATATTGCCACATAAGGGATATACCCTTTATCCAGTGCCTTTTTCCTATAGTCATTTATTCTTTCTTTATTGACTCCAGAGTATCCACATCCTTCATCAACGTAATCTACACTAAATACAGGTTTGCCTTTAGAAAGCACCATGTCTAAGTATGGTAGTCTGTTTTCTAAAATCCAATTCATATTTTCAATATTCCACTGTTCAGTGCCATTGTAAAAAAGGTCTTCAACAGCCCATCCAGAGATAATGCTTATAAGGGTGTCATTATCATATTCGAGTATTCTTTCACCGTTTTGAGGAATTATGTAAAATTTAGTGCCGATTTTATTTTTGGAATAATTTGCAATATCTATAATTAAATCTATCATTTTTTTTGCTGATTTGTTCTCAGGCAAACATTCATTTTCACCATTATTGGGATCTGCCCAATATTCAAATTCATCAACTTTGTCGAGGTAAACTCCGAGAAAACCTTGTTCTATAATTTTGTCTAAATAAGCGTGCAAAATGGTTTTCCATTCCTCATCCCAATATTTTACCGCATAGTTACCTTCCCACTCATGGTTTTCTTTTCCTAACCATTCTGGAGGATTGATATGCCATTTCCCCTTCCAGTAAAAGCGATAGTCTTCTGCCTCACCTATGCTTAAATAAGCAATGGGCTTGACTCCTGAATTTTTCATTTTGCGAATTTCCTCATGAGAAAATTCTCCTTGTTCTGAACCATCTTTTGAATAATCTATAACAACCAGTTCAAAACTTGATGTAGCAATTACATTTGGATCAGCATTTTGAAGTTGATACGCCCAATTTTTAACTTTGAATTCATAATATTTCTTTTCGTTCTCCAAATGTTGTGTACATTCCATCAAAACTATTCCTATTACGATGAGGACTTTTATGAGACACAGTTTATTTTTCATTGTATTCCTTCTTCCTCTGCATTTCACCCCTGATGAAAGATATATGCACAGCATTATTCTCTATAGTATTTTTCAAATTAACCATGTTTTGATTAATGTCCATATTCCTAATAAAGTTACTAAGGTTCCCAAACCTAACCTTAATCTTTTTTCGGATTTAATCTTTGCAGTAATGTGCGGTCCTATTATTGCTCCAATAATTGAGCCAGCAGTTAATATTAAAACAAGATTCCACGAAGGTAGCCCATTTTTAATTAAATAAGTTAGAAATCCGGTAATACAAATTGGAGCCTCAGATAAAGCGGTTGCACCAATTGACCTTTTGCTTTCTCTTCCTGAAATCAATTGTCCAGAAGTAACCACAGGTCCAAATCCACCACCAGA
>CAYLKS010000115.1:0-1978 GCA_964384205.1 uncultured bacterium
ATTATTACCCTTTAATAATTTTTCATTGATTGTAAAAATAATAATGGCTTTAAATTCGCCAAACCTTTTTCAATTTTTTGGGAAATTTTATGCCTATAATTAGGCAAATCTTCAATATACCACACCCCATCAACTCTCTTCTTCTCAGAAACCTCTTTCTACAGGAAAAGATAAGATTATTCATGGAAAGAAACATAATAAGAAACTTTATCATAATGCTGTATTGGAAATCTAATCAGAATAAATATAATATAGTCTCCCTAAGCCATAGGAGTAGATTTGTAATAGATAAAAAACTATGGCATATTCAACAAATATCAAGAAAAAATTGTTCCATTTAAAGCAAAAAATCAAGAAAATCAAAATCAACAGGGATACAGAAAATAAAGTTAATAGGTAGATAATTCCCTTATGAGACAACAACCAAAGTAAATGGAAGATATTAAAATCTTCTCTTATACTCCAGGATAATAAATTTATAGGGTAGAATATACTAAACAGGGTGAAACCAACAGTTTTCCAGAATATTCGAAAGCAGTACAAAATAGGAGTAGAATTAATAATAGAAAATAATACAATTATAATAAACATACTAGAAAATGATTCTATTAAGGAAATTGCAATTGGAAACAATCCTTTAGCCCATTCTTCGATATCCATTCGTTTGATTTCCCAATAAGGAGGATAATCTTTGCCTTCTGATGAAAAAAGCACAATTTGATGTAAAAAGCCAAAACAATAGCCTACAACAGCCACTTCTAATATTAAGCCGGGAATTACACCTGAGGGACCAAATAAAATGCCTCCAATACGAGAAAGGTATGCGGAAAGTGCAAACACAAATGCAGGTATAATAATTGTAGCTATTCCTCCCTCACAAAGGGGATATAAAATAAATTTTCTAATTGTTTTCATAATCATATTATCTCTAAATAATCCATGTTATTAAATTTCAATGTAAATTTACATACCTTTTTATTTTTAAAATGTGTCACTTTAATATTGTAAAGAGGAAATCTTTCATTTAAGAATTTTTCTAAATACATCTTCGAATAAATACAAACACCTTTTAAATTTGCTTTTAGAAAACAGGTATTTACCGTTACTTCTGCTTTATCCAATCCTTCTAAAAAAGAAGTGTTTATTTTATCTGCAAATGGACAAATAAAATATGGATATTTAGAAATTTCTTTGAGAAATATTTCAATTTTATTGGAAAGTTGGAGCTCTTTATCTATAAACAGATTTGTCAAATTTGCCATAGGATAGATTATACGTTTAAGAAAAACATCGTTTTTTTCCTCATCCTCTGCAATAAAGTGTACAACTATTATAAAAAATGATTGAAGCATTTGATAATTGATATCCAACAAATTTAGATTGCTTTTTATAGTATTTAGATTGGAAACCCGATTACTTTTTTCAATAGTTTCAATGTCTTTCAAAATATTTTTTATTAGGTTGCTGTATTCTGCTTCCGTATTTTCCATAAGCCTACCTCCTTTAACTTATCTTTTAGCCATACTGACAATTTAAATATAGTTTTTTGAATTTCGCAAGAATAAGGGTCAGGGATTTCTATATTATTGTTGTAGTAGTAATTCATTGCTGGACAACTCCCCCCACACACATTTTTCAGCCAGCAAACGTTACATCTCTCGCTTGCTTTTATGTTACTGTAGTATGGCTCTAATCTGTTTTCCTCATTTATATTGTGTAGAAAATTTATATCACCCCATATTGCCTTAGGGAAAAAGGATGGATCTAACTGCCGACATCCACCAATTTTGCCATTTGGATATACCATCAGTAATTTTACTCCTGAACCACATAATGATTTTTCTTGCGGTTTCTTATATTCTAAGATGGTTAAAAATTGAGGACTTACCCTAATTTTCTCAAATATCGGGGATAACGATTTCAAAGATTCACATTCTTCAAAAACCTTTTTAAAATATATAGCAGTCATATCTATAAA
>CAYLKS010000115.1:2078-5460 GCA_964384205.1 uncultured bacterium
ACATATTTATAAAACGGGTAATGAAGGGCTATATGAAATCTTATTCGATTTGTTGAAGAAATTTGAGAATAGTATTTTTCTATATTTTTTAAAATTACGTCAAAAGTGCCTTCACCATTAGGGAAAATTCTTAAGGAGTCATGGATAAATTTAGGCCCATCAAGACTTATTCCAACATCAAAACCAAATTCCTTAAAAAAATCAACAATATTTTGATTTGCTATTGTACCGTTAGTAATAATATCGAAACTTAAATATTTACCTTCTGAAGTTGCTAGTGATGAGGCATATTGGACAGATTTCTCAATCAGTTTAAAGTTTAAGAGTGGTTCGCCTCCAAAAAAAGAAATATGAATGTTGTTTTTAGAATGGGAGAAAAAGAAATCTATGGATTTTTTAGCCACATCCCAATCCATCATTTCATTTTGTTTTAATAAATCTGATAAATAGCAATATTTACATGCCATATTGCACGACTGTGAAACTACAAGTGTAAGCTCGGAAAAAATTTTTGTTTTATTAAAGGGAGGGGGAGAAGATAAAACAAGATTATCTTTTTGTTTGAGAAAAAATTTTTCTTTTTCAATAATTTGTCTTATCCATGAAAGATTCTCTAATCCACCCACGCACTTTATTAAAGAATTAAAATAATTTTTATTTATCTTGTAGATAGAAAGAGAATTTACCCCAAACAAGTAGATATCCCCAAAAACCTCAAAAATACAGACATTATTTAAAAAAATCTCTTTTCTCTTTAAACTCACAACTGTCTCACCCATCAAGGCAAACCCTCCACTTTAAATTTGTAAATTAAACCATCGCTCTGTGTTTCACAAACATATATAGAATTAGAATGAACTGCTAGACTGTTAAAAAATCCACCATTAGATACTTTGAGTTTCATGAATCCAATTAATTTCCCTATTTTATTATATACATCAACTCTGTAATATGATTTCCCTACATTTTCTCCCCAGAGAACATATAAATAACCTCTCTCATCACATGTAATATCTGCTATTACAATACTCATCATTTTCTCATCAGGCTTTTTCCTTTTATGGGGCCTAATTATCTTGTATGGAACACTTTTTTTAATATAGTTATCAAAAACTTTTCCTTCTCTGTCTAACTTAACAACTCTATATTCATTTGTAAACGCAACATAAATATTCCCTTCATTGTCACATGTAACTGAGCCTTGATTAGATAGCATTTGGAGAAAAGGATTTTTTTCCATTTTCCCGGTAAGATACATATTTATCATTCTCCCTCGCCAGTCATATTTCAATAAAATTTTTCCATTTACAGGCTTAGATGACAAAATATATATTTCATCCGTATCTTTTACACAGATTCTCCAGGGTATTCCTTTAGGCTTAAAAGACGCTAATTCTATTCCTTGCGCATTAAAAATTTTTATTCTATTGTTATCCAAAACGTATATTCTGCCATTTTCATCGATACCTATGTCTTTTGGAAAAAGAAACTCTCCCTGTGCTTCACCTCTTCTTCCTATCTCATAAATAAGTCTGCCTTCAGGAGATAGAATAAAAAGTTTGCACTTTTTTGTATCCGAAACAATTAGTTGATTACTTCTATCGTCAAATTTAACACAATATGGCAAAAAGGTAATTGGTTCTTTCCCTACCACTGTTCTAAACCTAAAAGGGCCTTCAACATTTATACATGTATTATTTTTTGAACAAGAAAAGAATAATATATTTAATCCTAAAATAATGATACCGATTATTCTCATATTTCCTCCCTTGAAAAGTTTTTTGCAGTTAAATGCCTGTTGGAATGCTCTGCAAATTCCTCCAGAACATTAGGTGATTTGGTTTTTATATCCGCATAAGTTTTGATGTATAATTTAAAAAGTGAATCAAAAAATTTGCATGAGTCTTTATCGGGAGATTCATCATTTAAACGAAAGTAGGGGCAATTTCCGGGGCAAAGATAAAACATCCAACAATTTCTACAATTTTTGTTATTTTCTGTAAATTTTTTATACAAATTTGTAACTTTTTTATAATTAATGCCTTCCGTAATATTCCCTATTTTATATTTTTGTTCTAAATTTGTCGAATTCCCAAATTGAACACAGGGCAATATATCACCATTAGATGTAATATATATCTTTTTGATACCTGCGCCACATAAAGATTTAACTTCCACTTTTTGATGGTATCTAAATAAATCAAAATATTTTCCACAAGGAAATGAAATTATCTTCTCAAAATTTTTACTAACTAAATTCTTTTTTATATACTCACAGAGATTTATATATTCTTTAATAAAATACTCGTCGTATTCTTTCTGCTTCATCCCTGTAAAGCATATACTTTCTTTATCCATCTTGGAGAATACAACTTTTCGTATACCTATGGTCAAAAAATATTCAAGTCTTTCCATAAGAGAATAATCTGGCGTTAAAACAGCTACTATAGAAACGTTCCTTTTCATAAAATCAGGATAAAGAGATTGGATTATTTTTATGTTTTTTTCAATTATCCAATGGGATGGTTTAAAACTTTTGAGAGGCCTCCATCTGTCATGTATATAAGAAGGTCCGTCCATACTTATTGTTAAAAAGAACCCGCTTTTCACTAAGAAATCTATTATCTTTCTATTTAAAAGCGTTCCGTTAGTAGTTATTGAAAATACAACATTTAAATTTGAAATTTCTGAAACAATTTTTTTAATCAAATCAAAGCGTAGGAGTGGCTCTCCGCCATAGAAATGTACGTGTTTTTTTCGATGAGGATTTTTGGAGAAATTTATTTTTAGAAACTCTATTAGTTTTGAAACATTCCTTGGAGAAAAAGAAGTCATAGGTTTATTTTTCACTAAACAATATTTGCAACTCATATTACAGGCACTTGTGACACTTATAGTAACAGACTCAAGAAAAATACCCAGCTTCCTAGTTAAAGAAAATAAATCATAATCTCTATTACACCCACTTGGAATATGATTTTGTTCTAGATTAAGCATTTGTTTCTGTGAATCTTTATCTATCTTCGTTTTGAAGACCATGTTATTACACGCATCAAAAAAAATATATTTATCCTTCTCTTTTCCAATTAACTTTACCATTTTAATTTAGGAAGAGTTTAAGGAGGAAGGATTTTACCTCCCTCCTTCTTATTTTACTCAGTTAAAACCCTGACAAAACCACCATTTTGAGTAGAATATAAACCGCTGCCGCAACACCAATCGTCACATTCATCGGGGGGCTCTGGTTTTACTCTTCCTAATACCTCTAGCAAAAGCCCAAGCATCATAACCTCCTTTAGTTTTTGGTTTGCTTAATGCCTCTTCCTGTTTCCGATAATGCATGCATTATCAATAATTATATATGCAATTTCTGTTCCAGAAT
>CAYLKS010000116.1:0-5409 GCA_964384205.1 uncultured bacterium
GTTCCTGCTGATCTAATTACAAACCTTGATGGTGATAAACTTGATATTGATTGGAATCCATCTTATTATACTCCAGCAACTACTCCTTCAGAAGTTGATAGTGTTGATAATCTAACAGCACATTTGTATGGTATTGATCAAACTTTTAATGGAGTTTCTTCAGAACAATTTAAACAAGAAATACATGTGATCACTTCAGATGATGATAATTCGGGTTATTTTTTATTATCAGAACTTCCAACTAATGCTCAATCTGTACGAGCAACTGTCATGAATGGAAATATGCAAATAAATAATAATGTTGGAAATAATAATCCAGATTTTGATATTTTAAATTTAAGTGAATTTCACATAAATAATAATGGAGCAGCTTCAGGATTGAGTGGAGTATTAGATATTAGTGATGTTCTTATTATCGAATATTCTTATGAAAAAGAAAGACGTGGGATGGATGAAAACGGGGATTTAGAACCGTATATTGGAGATCCTCACGACACAACTAATATATTTGAGGAAAATGGACCTAATAATATCATGCCAACAACAAATGGTTTATTTCATGATTTTTACGAAATCGTTGGTGGAGAAATTACACCAAAAATTTAACGAATTGAAAAAGGAGGATTGCGCATAATATTATGGCAACAAGAAACATAGTCCCAAGAGCAAATGGAGAAGGTGGAATAGGAACAGCAACAAAGAAATGGAAGTATGGTTATTATGAACAAATAAAAGATTTAGAAGTTTTAAATTTTAACACAGCATCAGAGTTAACAATTTCATCAGGTGTTGTAACTAAAACTCAACTTAACCACACTATTGATACAGAAGGTGATGCAGCATCGGATGATCTTGATACGATTAATGGTGGAAGTGGTGATGAGATATTATTCATACGAGCGATACATACTGATAGAACAGTAGTTATTAAACACGGTACGGGCAATATTTTAACAACTGATGGAGAAGATTACAGTTTAGACAGTTCTGATAAAATTGTTTTATTAATGTATGATGGAACTAACTGGAGAATGATTGGTAGTAGTAGTGGTGGTAGTAGTAGTGGAAATCCAAGACGAATCATTAATCCAGCTAATTTGAGACTTGATAGTTCTGATACAGGTTCGGAAAAGGATACAATTTTTGATGTTATTGATACGATAAGTTTTAATAATTCTACTGATGGATCAATTTGGTCAACAGTAGAATTTAATGACACTGATTTTGATATTAATTCTGACGCTACTGTTAATTTGATAGTTGTTTATGATGGAACTGTCACATCAGATAAAGTAGTTCGTTTAACAATATCTGCTTGGGTTGCTGATATAAATGAAGCGCCTGTTTTGGCTTCACCAACAGTCACACAAACAACAGATTTAACAGTTTCAACTACGACTGATAATGTTATTCGAATGTTGTCATCGTTTTTGACTATTGGTAGTGCGAATTTTAATACGAACACACAAACAATTAGTTTAAAGATTAAACGTGAAGCTACACATGCTAATGATACTTATGGTGGTTCATTTCATGTTATAAAAGTAATAGTTAAACAGTAGAAAAAAGGAGAAATAAAATTGTGGAGAATACATTATTAAATCAAGCCATCAATCAATTATATCCGGTTGTAGGAACAATTTTGTTAGGTTTACTTAGTTGGGGAAGTGCGGAATTTATCAATTTTATTCGAAAAAAAACGAGAAACGATAGGTTAACAGCATTATTAACAATCATATCAAACGAATCAATAACAGCAGTTTCTGAAATTGAACAGACTTTACGTAAATCATTAGCAAATGGTAAATTGAGTGATGAAGAAAAAAAACAATTGAAACGAATAGCAATGGAAAAGGTTAAATCAAGAATAATTCCAGCTACTATGAAAGTTGCTCGGAAGAATTTAAATGATGTTGATGATTATATTTCTGCAAAAATTGAAGAAGCTGTTGTGAATTTGAAGAGGAAAAATAGTGGAGTCTAATACATGCAACAACATATTGTTGATGTAACAAAATCAGAATTTTTAGGAAAAGTCTTACCAGATCTCGATCCTAAACATCAGGGACGTTATAAAGTTTTTATTCCTAATTTAATGCCTCATATTGCTAATGATAAAGGTATTTGGGTTAAGAATCACATTCACAAAAATCGTATAACACCTTCAAAAGATGGAAATTACGGACAATATTTTCCTTTACATGCTAATACTTTAGTTATTGTTAAATTTTTTGAGAATGATTATAATTCTGGTTACATCGATAGGATTGTAAGTGATTTTGAAATTGAATCTTTGCCGTTAAAAGTAATTGATAGAGATGATTTAACACAATTATTTCGTACACCAAAAAAGAATAATATATTTGTAGTTAATGAAGAAACAACAGATCAACCTCCTAATTCAATTCATTTATATTTTAATGAATATCGTACAATATTTATTATTGATGAAGAAGGTATTCATATATCTACATTAGATAATGAAGATAAAGAAATATCGAAAGATAATAATCAATATGTTCATGGAAATAAAAAAGTAACAATTGATCTTGATAATGAAGTATTAATAAAAGGTAATAAAAAACAAACTATCAATGGTGATTATGAAATAGTTGTTGAAGGAAATTTGATTTTAACAGTTAAAGGTCAGATTAGTATGCAAAGTGAAGTACAAATAGTTAGTGACGCTCCTGTTATTCATGAAAATTCTGGTTTATCAATTCCAGCAATGCCAACAACAGGAGCAGTCATACCTGTTAGAAAAGCAGAATATTCAGAACGATCAGAAAAGAGCAATGTAGTTGTAACAAGAATGATAGTTAAAGATCCGTCATCTGAAAAATATGCAGATTATAATTTTTTTAAAAAGGAGATTTGATGTTTTCTATATTGAGTTTTGAACAAAAGATTAATGCACCAACATTGGCTTTTAAAACGTTGTACGGAAAATATCCAGCCGAATATTTGCGTGGACGAGAATTTTCTCATAAGACTTATTCATTTAACGGTATTCAAATTGATTCAAATATACCTAGATTAGCATTTAAAAAACTTTCAAATATAAAAGACATAGAAACTCGATCATCATGTGAAGGTCAAGATGAGAGACATCCAACATTTTTGATTTTTCGTTTAAAAGGAAAACATAATAAAAACCAAATTAAAGAAATTGTTAAAAAATTAAATAAATATTCAGATATTCGAGCTTCTTATGATATCGGAGCAGGAGGTATGTATCGTATATGTGTGACTTCGAATCTTTGGTTCGGTAAAGATAATTTTAAATCATGGTGGTTAAAATTGCCAAATAGAATTCAAAAATCGATTTGAGAGATCACATTTTTTTTACAATGCAAGCCATTTTAATTGAAAAGGAGGATTGCGCATAATATTATGTATTGCGATTTAGTTTCTGTCATTTACGAACGAATTGATCCTACAAAAGATGTTGCGAGTATTGCAAATAAATTCACAACAAAACCAAAAGGTATAATTATAACCGATTCGTATAATAATCCTTTTTTTCCAATACGACCAACTCCTCGAATTGATACTGCTAAAGTTAATTTAATTGAAGTTTATCGTCGTTACAGAGAAAATTATGCAAAATTTCAAGGGCCTTTTTTACCTTGGCATTATTGTGTTGAAATGATTGAAGATAGATATGTTGTTTTTAACACTCGTCCAATTGATATGAAATTTCCTATTACAAATTCATATAAAAAGGAATGGGGAGATGAAACAACTCAATTATTTATGAAAAATAACATATTCGACATATCTGAAGCTATTCATATTTTGATAATTGGTGATAGCAACTTAGATATTTATACTTTAAGAACTTACGAGATTATAGGTCGAATTTGTATTTTACCATTCATTCGTTATTTTAAGTTACCCGAAGGAATTTTTCAAAGAACATTTCCTTTAAATATGGGTAAAAGGTTTAAAATTGATTTAATTACAAAATTTGTTCACCGTTAAGGAGAAATCATTGGGAGAATTAGTTAAGAAAAAAAGAGATATAAATATAGAAAGAAAGGATAATAAGACTATTATTAATGTTAATAGTGATATTATTCTTAAAATTAATGGAAAATTATCAATTCAAATTGAAGGTCCATTAAATTTATTATCTTCGAATGAAATTAATGTTGATGCTATAAAAGATTATGAAACGAATAATCCAATTACATTTAATTCAAGAATGAATGAAAGTATAAAAGATCTTCCTTCATCTATTGAATATCGAAAAAAACAAAGAATTAAACAAGAAGAATCACTTAAACGAATAAATACATTACTTTCAAAAGATGGAATTAATATATTAAAAGTAATCAATCAAATAGGAGAAAATTAAAAGGTGTCATCACAGTATTTTATAGTACCTAATTCAGCTTATTATTATATGGGATTAATGAATATTATTAATTTGTTAGGAAAACGAAAGGTTTTCATACAAAATGCTTTAGGAAAATATTTTCCCGATTTAGAAACTAATTGGTCAACAGTTTGGAATGATGATATATCACCTATTCTTATGTCTTTTGGTAGTGATAAATTAATTAATAATGCAATGCCAGATAAACCGGATTCACAAGGTGATGGAAGCAAAACTCCTTGGGCAATGAGTAGAGGTCAAGGTGATGTTGATATCATGTATAATTTACTTAGTAATGCAGGAATTACAATGTCTGAGGATTATTCGATTGATGCTACTTTAGATTTATTACAATCAAATCCATCGGATTATCATTCTAAATTTACTAGAGTTCTTAATATAATTTCATTTATAGAAAAAATTCATGAACTTGAGACGACAATATATGTTATAACATTTTCAATAAGTCCATTATATAAAGTTGAAACTCCAGAAAAAACTATTAATAGATCACCAGGGCAATTGTTAACAATAGCAGGTGATATGATTAATCAACCATATTTGTTGGATGAGAATGGTCTTGGTTTTATAGAAGTTCCTTGGGGAACGATTGATAATGTGATGAATTTATATTTTTCTCAAACATTTTTAGATAATAAAATATTTAGAGTTGATATCTCATCAGAAATAGTCTATGTTGATGATAATTTTACTGGTGTTATTTCTTATCAAGGTGATCCATCGGCTACAGAAACGATTAATATAGCAAAAAGTGGTTATATGATTTTTGCTATTACAAGCACAACTATTAACGGTATTGATACAGGAGGAGAGTCATTAGAGATATATCTTTCTGATTTAGAGTTGAATTTTGATGATTCTGAAGTGTATATATCTCACGAAGAATTTTCAGATTTTTTAAACCCATCAGATATTAACTATACTATTAAAGTTAAATATATTCAAAATTGTTAGTAACCCCACAGCTAAAGCTGGGGGCTTGTGAGAACAACAAGCCCGATAGCTGA
>CAYLKS010000117.1:0-5241 GCA_964384205.1 uncultured bacterium
AACAAAGAGTGTTAACAAATCCATTAATAATTCAATCTTATAATGATATTTATCAATTCTTAGAAGTTATTAAAAAGAAAAAATTAAATGTTAAAATAGAAGAAAATTATGAAATATTCTATAAAAACAAAAAAATCTGGTTTAAAGAACATAATGAAATTAAAGAAATAGACAATGGAATTATTAACTATTTATTTGAAAAAAGAAAATTAATTAATGATTGGATTAGAAAAAATGGATGATTTTGGAAAACTTTGGTTAATAACTTCATTGTTTTTATTAAATCAAAAAGAAAAAGAAAATGAAAGTAATTTTAAAACTGATATTTCAATGGAAGAATTTGTTTATTATCTCTTATTTTTAATAATTTTAAGCTATTTAGTAGATTTTATTTTCTATTGACATTTTTAATTAAGCATGCTATAATATAATAAAAAAAGAAATGGAGGAAAAAATGAAAAAACAAACTTTTCATCTTGGAGAAAAAGTGAAAGTCAAAAAAGGATTAGGAATTATTAGTGGAAAAACAGGGTACATAATTAAAATCACTAATGAAAAAGCCTTAATAAATTTTCCTTATTATGATATAAGAGAGATATATTTAAAAGATTTAGAAAAAGTTTAGGAGGCAAAAATGAAAAACTTAATTGAATGGTATAAAAAAGAAAGAATAAGTGGAAATTTAAAACCAATTGATATGATTATTGAAAAACCTATCTCATTGATATTATATAAACATCAAGATTTCCCAAATAAAATTATTATAGCATTAGCTATTAATGGATTATTAACTAATGTTTTTATGATTCCAAAAAATGAAAGTAATTAAAATAGATAAAAATAGCTCATTATTTTCAAAAGTAAAAGAAATAATCAATCAAAATTTATCTAATAAATGTTTTAAAGGAGAATATTTTGTATTAATTAAAAATAATGAAATAATTGGAATAATTGCATTAAATCAATTATCATGGTTTATAACTGAAATAAAACAATTTGTAATAATTGAAAAATATAGAAGTAAAGGTTATGGACAATATTTACTCAAGGAAGTTATTAAACAGATAAAAACATCACTTGCTTGTTGTATAGTTAAAGAAAACAATTATGTTAGTTTACATATATTCAAAAAATATGGATTTAAAGAAATAGAAAAAATTAATTCAAAAATATTTATGGTTAAAAAAATATATTGACAAATTTACTTTTTTATGATATAATTTAAACAAAAATAGAAGGAGGTAAAAAATGAAAAAGAAAATTCAAAGATTATCATTGAATATGGGTTTAATCAATATTGATTTGGATGTTTACAAAGGTTCAGAAAATCCATTCAATGGAAATGTCTTTAAGTTATTTCATAATTGCAGAAAAAAAGGAAAAATTAAAATGAAAAAATATTGTGAGGGCTGTGGAAAAGAAGTTACTAATGATGAAATTATCAAAGGAATTGAAGTTAATAATAATATTGTATTCTTTAATGATAAAGAATTAAAAAATATAGATTTTGAACACAATAATTGCTTAATTCCAATTTCATTAATTCCTTTAAAGAATTTCAATCCTTATGCTGTTTCTGATATTTATGTCTTATATCCAAATGAAAACTTAGAAATTCAGCATAAATTATATAGTTTGTTATTCAATTCTTTAAAGAAAAATGTATTAATTTGTGATTTGTATTGGAGAAAAAATCACTTAATGGTTGCTCTTTTTATTGATAATGATAAAGTAATAAAAATGGGAATTTTAAAAGAAATAATAAAACCTGAAAAAGTCAATATTACTAATGATATTTCTAAAGAGGAAAAAGAATTATTTGAAAAATTCTTAACTAGATATAAAAATAAACCTTTTGTAATTGAATCTAAAAAAGGTCAAATTATTGATGAAATTGTAGCTAAAAAATTAAACAATAATAAAAAAGTAATTAAATTAGAAAAGAAAAAAGAAACCAAACAAACCAATAAATTATTAGAAATTTTAAGGAGTGCAGTAAAATGATGGATATAAACAAAATTATTGATAATTTGGTAAGTGATGATTTTGAATTTTATGATGATTTATCATCTTCTTGGTTTAATATTAGAAAAAGTGAAGACAAAAGAGAACAAATCTTAAAAAAAGCAGATAAATTATTTAAAAATGATTTAACATTATATACATGTGAAAAAATGAGAGCTAAAATTACTAAAAGACAATGTTTTATCAATCAAAAATTAAATAGAATAGAATGTAAAAATTGTCAAAATAAAATATGGAAAGGAGGAAATAATAAATGAAAGAAAGAAGGAAAGAGCCAAGACACAATGCTTTATTGTTAGGATTTATTAAAAATTTACCTGTTAGAATTATTAATATAAGTTATTCTGGTTGTTGTTTTGAAACTGAAAAAGAATTAAATAGTAATACTCCTATAATATTAGCAATTGGATTTGATAAGTTTCATTATAGAGTTGGTGAAATCATGTGGAAATCTTTTGATAAAAAATCAAATAAATATCATTATGGTTTTAAATTTACTGCTAAATTAGTTACAAATTTTAATAAATTTTCACAATTTGAAGGAGGTAAATAAAAATGAAAAAAGTTACAAAAGCAATTTGGGAAATCAAAGGATGTCAAAAAGGAATCCCAAATCCTGGAGTAATTGCCAATGTAATTTCTAGAGTCATATGGAATATTGATAATTATAAGGAAGCTGAAAAATTGTTATATGATGAACAATTCGGTTGCCATCCAATTGTAAAAGAGAACAACAAAGTAATTATTTTAAAAACTGTTTCAGATAGAATAATTCAAGTTTCAAAAACAAGACCTGAAGTACGTTTCTTTGCTCCATTTGGTTCATTCTGTTTATTCAATCAATTAGATTCTGTCTTATCTGGATTAATTTTAAATGGTGAATTAGTCAAAGTAAAATATGGAGATGAAATTGATGAAAAGGAAATAAAACAATTATTTAGACCTTCTGGTAAGTATTTGACCAATTATGAAGGACAAACATTAGCTAGGAGAGCTTTATTTGAATGGTTTAAAGGAGTAAAAAATGCAAATTAAAGTAAAAGGAACAGATTATATTTGGAAAATAAAAAAAATATGAAATAATTTATCAAGATAAAGCTCTATTAAAGTTAATTTCTACTGATTATGATTTATTTCAAAATGATAAAAAAGTTAAAAATTATAAAGATAGAAGGATGTTTTTAATTAATAATTTTACAAAAGAATTAATTTATAGTACCAATGATTAAAAAAGGAGGTAAAAGAAAATGAGAATTAAAAAAATTAACTTATACACTTTAACTGTATTTCTTGTAAATGGTAAAAAGTTTAAAATTCATGGGTATGTTGTAGATGGACATGGAAGAGGTGTTCATGTTCCCCGTACTTATGATGAATGGTATGAATTAAATGAAAAAGAAAAATTAAAAGTATTTTAATAAAAAGGAAGTAGGAGGAATAAAAAAATGAGGTTAATTAAAAGTAAAGAGGTTATCAAATTGAAACATCAAGGATTTAGTTTTGCAAAAATTGGTTGTATTCTTGGTATCCATAAAGGTACAGCTTATCGTTTATATAAAAAAGGTTTAGCTAATCCAAACTATTTTGAACGGGTCGGAAATAAAGCCCTAAGGACATCACGACCATTTTTAACTGAACGTTTTAGTGGTAAATGGTCTTTAATTTTATATGTGGTATTGCCTAGATACCTAAAAAAACGTCTTGGTAATAGTATTAAGTTTATGACATTATATGACTACTTTTTAGATTTTGCATATACTACACCTTTTCCCAATGCACGTAATCCTTATGCATATTTTTGGGGGCACGTAAGAAAAGTTCTTAATGGAGTTTTTACTCTTTACGGGAAGGTCTATCAAAATAAAAAAGAAATTCCACGTGAAGATTTTATAGAAGTCGCTGGTGCGGAAGACCGCTTAAAGTTTATCGCCAGCGACTAAAAGGAGGTTTACGATGTGTGAATTTTTCTCATTTGCGGTTAGGAAAGATGGGACAATTTTAGCTTTGCTAGGTAACGATAGAATGCGTTACCTAGCAGAGGGAAAAAATCCTGACAGTCACAGTTTAATTTGTGAGCATTTTGGTGTTAATGAAGATGATACTTGGAAGTTTCAAATAGAAATGAATGCTGAAGATGTGAAAAAACTAGCTGAAGCTCCTCCGACTTTTCAAACTTTAGAAGACTTAGAAAGTTATTATGACGGTGGCTTAGATTTTCAAGATTTTCCTGTTGATTACTTACCACGTGTTCAATTTTGGTTATCTCAAAATATAGATAAAATAGTAGAAGCGGGGAATTTAAAATACTCCACACCGCTTGCTGAAATGATAATTAAACAAGAACCTGCTCGTCTTGTCATTCATCTTGCCTATCCTCGTTCTCTAAAGAAAATTGAGGAAGAAGTTGTCGAAAAATTCCCATTTACAAAATCACGTACAAAAACAGCACCAAATTGGTGGGTTTCTACTCGTATATATGATGGTATAGCAGTTTGGTTTAAAATTCCTCGACAGACTACTAATGATGATGATTTATTGGTTTCTAGGTTATTCGTAAATCGTTATCGCAGAATTACATATAGTGCTGATGAAAATGGTAATCCAGTAAAACATGACACTATCCGAATTTTAGTTTATCCCATTCTCGATGAACGGAAGGAAGGAGAAAATATTTAAAAAATTTTAAAGGAGGTAAGAGTGTAAAAATGCAGATAGAATGAAGAAGTTGGGGAAAAAGAAATAAAAGAATAATATGCTCAAAAAGTTAGTGGCAAAAAATTATTGACATATCTAATTAAATATGATAAAATAAAATAAAACTAAATAGGAGGTTTAGAAATGCGTTTGAAATTGACACAGCTTGCAGATGATATATGGATATTAGAACAAATTTATTCAAGTTATAGTATTCATGGTCTAGAAGAAAAAGAAGAAAGTGTTTTACTTTGTAAAGGTACAAAACAACATTGTGAAGAATTTATTGAATGGCTTAAACAAAAAGGAATAGAAATAAAATTAAAGGAGGATAAAAATGGAAATTAGATTTTTAGTAATCAATCACAGAAATAAAAGAGTTTTACAAACTATGCTTATTGATAGGATAAATAATGAAAAAACCTTGATAAATGTAGAATTAAAGAAAGATGAATTTGGAAATTGGTATATTGATGAAGCAAATATTAAACCTGAAGAACAATTTGGAAAAACAAAAGTACC
>CAYLKS010000118.1:0-3949 GCA_964384205.1 uncultured bacterium
TTCATATGACTGCAAATATAAGTGGATTAATATTATCTATGATATGATAAATCTTTGAAAAAGGTTATTGAAAAAGAGAAAACATTAATACTAAATTCAATATTGGTAGTACTTACTTTTATAGTAGCCTTTTATGGGGAAGGTATATTGAATTCTTATATCTCATTTACTTTTTCTTCAACTTTTTTGAAAGTGTTTTATTCTTATCTATTCTGGGTTGTACCAACTTTAGTAGCTGGATTTTTTGAAGAATATTTTTTTAGAGGCTTCTTATTTGGTATTTTATTTCGAAAATTAAAGTGGGGCTTTGTTCCTGCATCAATACTTGGAGGAATAATTTTTGGTATAGGCCATCTTTATCAAAGTTCAACACTTATAGAAACAATAGGAATATTTGCAATTACAACAATGGGGGCGATTTGGTTTTCATGGCTATATACTGAATGGGAGAATAATCTATGGGTTCCGATATTTCTGCACATATTAATGAATCTTTCCTGGATTTTATTTGAAGTAAGTGATAATGTATTAGGTGGATTATATACTAATTTCTTTAGAATAATAACAATTGCCTTAACAATCATTATTACAATTCGATATCATAAAAATAAAGGATTGATAAATTTATTAGTCAATAACAACAGCTAAAATTTTCTATAAGTAATGATAGACGATGTGCTAAATACTACGATTTGTAACCCGCACAAATTGCTTAGCAGTTTGACAAAAGATTACCACGCAATCTACCACTATTCACACAACTTCCCATTAGGTTTTGCGAATAGCATGGACTGTACAATCACAATTATTAAAAAAACAAATCGTCCATACCCCTTACTAATTGATATTTTTTTCAAAATTCAGATAATCTCTTGATATGTAATTTGTTAAAAATTACAACATTGGGCTTGTACTCTACATCTGTCAAAAAAAAATGCAATCAAATAACAACAATATTTATAACTTATTATTAATTAGTCTATTTTATAATGTGATGCCTATTTGTGAAGTACCAGCCAATATTTATACCAGTGTTTATCAAAACAATTCAAATTGCCAAACTCCAAAATACCAGCATAAATTTAAACAAAATAATACTTTTCTTTATACTTTTATTACAATAATTTTGTGGTTTCCGTTGGACGTGGGACTTTAATTACTAAAAATCTTAGTATTTCATTCCCTTCATTATACCAGCAATGAGGTATCTTAGCAGGGCTATCAATAAGAGTATCTGGCCCAACTTCCTGTTTTTCATCGCCAATTTCAACAATTCCTTTCCCTTCCAATACATAAAAAATTGCATCAACTGGTGTTATATGCTTTTTTAATTGTTCCCCGGGTTTCAATACTATATGAATAACTTGAGCATGTTCAGTATCATAAAGTCTTCTTGCATCAACTCCATGTGGATTTTGGATACCCTCAACTTCTTTCCATTTTAATATTTTCATAGTATTTCCTCCTTGTAGAGTAATGTTTAGTCAAAGTAACACTTTGTTACATTTATAAATCAATATAATAAAATATATTTAATCACAAAATAAATTTTTTACAGTCAATAAAATTTGATCATTTAGTTCTACCGCAAGTTGTGTTTTTGACCATCCACAACTATTTTTTACCTTTTAATAAAGATTTTACTTAAAACAGGAGTAATACCATCTAATTCACCAACTATAAAAAATATACTTTTCTACTTTCCCTACTCGGATATTACCAATTACTGCTAATTACTGCTCTACATAGCTTTTTCATAAACTGATTTTTTGTTCTTTTTAAACTGACCAAAACGGGCCGGCATACCCGGTGCAAATCCAATCTTAATATTAAAAATTATTCTGGCACATTAATAACAAAAAGGCAGCAGACCAGCTAAAATGATTCGCTTCAAGGCCTTTTCCATTTAATGGATTATAATTTTCCCTAATCGGATAATTATTGCTATATAACCCCTCTAAATTTCTGAATACTTTATTTAATAACAGTGATGCATTTTTATCAAACCCATAATTTTTCAATCCTTTAATCCCGAAATATACCTGATCTAACCAAATCGCACCTCGCCAATATCCCCTGGGATTAAATTTCTTATTAGAAATATCCAATGTAGGCAATGGGACATATGAATTAAATTTATTTTTATCCATCATTATTTGCATCACAGATTTTGCCTGAGATTCATCAGCTAATTTAACCCATAAAGGAATCCAGCCCTCTGGACCATAAATAGAAACAAATTTTTCTGTATCATACTTTATATCAAAAAAATAACCTTTCTTCTTATCAAACATTCTCTTTTTAATTAAATCTTTAATTTTTTCTGCTTCTGAAGATAATGTTTTCGCGATCTCACCTTCACCAAGAATATGAGCAATCTTTGATAATAATCCTTTTTCATAAAATAAATAAGAATTCAAATCAACTGATTCCTGATCTAACGACCATGCCTTACTATTATTCTTCAAAATTTTACATGAATCAAATCTAACAGCATTGTCCATGCCACTTTCCCATGCAGCAGCAATTATAGTTCCATCACAGCTACCATACTCACATAACATATCTTTATCATGGTCTCTATTTTCATACCACCATCTATGATATTTTAATAATTTAGGAAACATTTCCTCTAAAAATTCTTTATCATTATCTTTTTTATAAATTTCCCAGACTGCCCATGTTGCAAGCGGCGGTTTTGTATTCCTCCAATTATTTTCAGTACTATCTAAATATATACAATCCGGTATCATGCCTGAACTATCCTGAAAATCAAACATTACCCGTACCTGATCTTTAGCAAGTTCAGTATCAAATAAAGATAAAACAACAGAATGTTTAAAACTATCCCATGCCCAAAATCCATTAAAATATGATATTGCATAAGATGGGAACAATCCATCATGATATAAAGACCTTGCAGCTGATCGCCAGTTATTTATAAGGGTTAATAATGATTTTACTGCTACCGTTTCAAAGCCTTTTTTACAGTTTTCTAAAACTCCGGTTAAATAATTATTCCATCTTTTCTTCATCCTATAAAATTCATTATCAAGATTCAGTTTTATATTCTTATCTTCATTCTTATCTACAAAATAAAATTGTGAAATATATATCTCTTTATTTGATTCAGGAGATAATACAAAACTTGATAGCTTCACATAATTTTCATGCTCTTTTAACCTAATAGATGTAATATGCAAATTATTAAAAACTGTCTTGAAATATGAAAAGTCCTTATTAAATTTCAAATATATACTATCTTCTTTATTCTCAAAATAAGCATCTTTTAGCATAATATCCTGTTTTAATCCTATACTCATTAAAACACTATCTTTTGACAAATTTTTTATATCTAATTTAACTAAAGCCATTCTATTTGTAGAATAAAATAATATCATCTTTATATCTATATTATCAAATTTATAATTCTGAAATAAAAATCCAGGGAAATAATGTAAGACCTTCTCAGCCTTTTTAAAATCTAATTTTTCCCCTCCTCTAAAAAACTGAAAATTCAAAATAGATTTTGACACCCACTTTTCAAAAACCATAGAAAAAGGACCTATAAAACTTCCTAAATACCGGCTTTTATTTGTATCCGGCAAAGCATAGCCCTGCCAATTACCCAAATCCGAAAAACAATAAGCATTAAAATCTGATGTTTTTGATGGTATATTCATAACATTTAATATATCAGGATAATTTTCTATATTAAAATTATCTGCATAGATTTGTAATAACCATAAAAATAAAAAAACAAACCAGCTTCTTCTCATTTATACCACCCTTTTTTTATTATAATATAAAAAAAATAAAGAGCCATCCACAAAAAATAGATGGCTCTTCTAAAAATAATATTAATACCCAGGATTTTGTGTTACATTAGGATTTCTTTCAATCTCAATTTGAGGAATTGGATAATATTCATGAACACCTTTAATGAAAT
>CAYLKS010000118.1:4049-5194 GCA_964384205.1 uncultured bacterium
TATATTCTATAGCAACAGAAGTATTACCAAGTTCATTTTGTGCTTCTGCATACATTAATAAAACATCAGCATATCTAATTACAGGAATATTAATCGGACTTCTCCATTCTTGCGTATTCCACTCATCTTTAAAATAAACATATTTTTTCCAGTAGGCCTTCTGTGTAGTATCAGCTACTGTAAAAGGTTTAGCTTCTGAATAAATATCATTATCTCCAAAACATATTGTGCCATAAGCTCTCTTACTAAATCTTCCATCAATAGTTGTATCTTTCAAAATTTGACTGACTAACCACTTTGAAGGCCAGCATTCATTATATCCATTAAGCCATAATTCATAAGCAGAAACACTTGATTCTGTTCTATTATTAGGTCTTTTTGCATCAAACTGCACTTCAAAAATTGATTCAGAATTATTCTCATTTTCACCATTAAAATTACTCCAGAAATCAAAAACCAAATTATATCTTCCCGAATTTATAACTTTTTCCAATTCTGTTATTGCATTAGCATAGTCCCCTAAGAACATATACACTTTACCAAACATTGCAGATGCAGCTCCTTTTGTAGCCCTGCTTATATACTCTGCTGAGTAGCTTTCAGGTAAAACTGCCTCTGCATCTTGTAAAACTGAAATAATTTGCTGCCATACTTCTTCTTCAGATGCTTGAGGTTGATGATAATCGTCAGGTGATTTTGCAGTAAGAGTTACTAAAGGAACATTTTTAAAATATGTAACTAAATAAAAATAATATATTAAAAATTTTGCTTCACCGATTAACTGAGCTTTTTCTTCATCTGATATTTTTTCAACTCGTGAAATATTTTCAATACATTGATTTACTCTAAAAACTCCCACATATAAATAACCCCAAAAATTAGTAGTAACATAATTACAAGCATTATTTGTAAAAGTAGCTATATTTATCCTGTACATCATATCCCAAATCCATATCATCTAATTTGTAATTAGTAGCTACCATATATATTATATATTTCCTATGGTCTCCATATTCCCCATAAAGGAAATTGCAATGCCCCATAAGCACCAGTTAGCCCCTTTATCGCATCATCTTTTGTTTTCCAAAACTTATCTTGAGTCAATGCATTAGGGTTAGTTAAATCAAGATAATTATCACTACATT
>CAYLKS010000119.1:0-5121 GCA_964384205.1 uncultured bacterium
CAAGTATATTACTAAAGAAGATATTGATTATACAGTTTATCATGTTAATGAAGTTATAGAAAACCTTAGAAATTTAAGTCCATTAACAAAAAGCTAAAGAAAGGAGATGATAATGTCATTACCATATTCTGAGAAGTTAATCAAATATTTTATGCACCCAAAAAATGTAGGTGAAATTGAAGATGCTGATGCGGTTTCAACAGAAGAATCACCTGCAAGTGGAGATATGGTTAAAAGCGAAAGATAAAAAAATAGAAGAAGCTAAAAACCTTAACTGGAAAATTGCAGCAGAGGAATTAGGAGGTTTACCTCCTGCAAAGGTACATTGTGCTGTTTTAGCTGTTGATGCCTTAAAAACAGCTATAGAAAACTATGAATTTAAAAAAGGACTAATAAAAGAAAAGAAACCAACAACTATTGAAATTATAAAAAATAGGCTAAAACATGTGATAAACCCAATAACAGGTGTTGACGTCTCAAAGGTCAATTTTATAAAATCTATAGAGTTAGAAAATGGAGTAGTTAAAGTTTTCTTTAATCTGGACAGCAATCATCAATTTGCCAATAATATAAGAGAAGAAATCATAGAAAGATTGGAACCACTTTGGGATATTAAAGAGGTAAAAGTAATCTTTAATGATGAGGAAGGATAAAACTTCATCCGATTATAACTCTATGTTAATTTCGACAAGAACCATATATGGATTAAAAGCTTTAAACTATTGATACACTAATTTAAATTAAATATTTATATTAATAAATATTGATAAAATCATTTTCAAACTATTTATAGGGAAAGGAGAGAAAAATGAAAAAGTATAAATGTACTGTCTGTGGTTACATCTATGAGCCTGAGCTAGGTGATCCTGATAACGGTATTAAACCAGGCACAGCTTTTGAGGATTTACCTGATGATTGGGTTTGCCCTGAATGTGGTGCCGGTAAGGACGTTTTTGAAGTAAAAGATCAATAATTTAAAAATTAGAACGGACATGTTATGAACAAAGAATTTGAGGAGATAATTGATTTTGCCATTGATCATGAACATAAGGCTGTAAAATTCTATCAGGATCTGCAAAAAGAAACCAAACTTTCCGAGAAAAAAACCTATTGTAGGATATTGAAAACATGGAAAAAGGACATATCGAAATTCTCAATAGCTTAAAAAATGATAAGATCGAAAATATTGTGATCAAGGAAGTCCAAGACTTGCACATTAGTGACTATTTAATACCTGCTGAACCTTCAGCAGATATGAGCTATCAGGATATTATTGTTATAGCGATAAAAAAAGGAAAAAAAGCTTATAAACTTTATAATGATTTAGCTCTAAAACAGATACAGAGGATGCAGAAAAGCTGTTCCTGAAATTAGCATCAGAAGAAGCAAAACATAAGAATATTTTTGAGCAGATATACGATGATGAGGTTCTTTCTAATAACTAATAATACTTAATTTGTATATTTTATTTGTTCATTTTTTAAGTAACAATTAAAAGGATAAATTAAAAATAATTAACAAATCTAAAAATGTAGTTTATATTATTTATCAATTATTACAGGTATGTAACAATTTTTAATCTGTGTTTATTTATTTTTATTTTATCTCTGTAAGTATTACAATTTTTAAATAAAAACATATATTTGTGTTTTCTTTTATTTATAAAAGAATTATTTTATTGCTAAACAAGTGATATTAAAAATTGATATAAAGCTATATATTAATTATTAACTTATTAAAAAAATAAGTAAAGGAGAGAAAAAATGAAGAACAAAGAAAAAGTTATAGAAATAATAGATAAAATTAGACCAGCATTACAGGCAGATGGTGGAGATGTTGAGCTCGTTGAAATTGAAGATGACGGTACAGTAAAGGTAAGATTACTCGGGACATGTGGTGGATGCCCAATGAGTCAGATAACACTAAAAATGGGTATAGAGAGGATACTTAAAGAAGAGGTACCAGAGGTTAAAGAAGTAGTACCTGTTCTATAAGTTAAGAAAACACTTAATGTATAATTGAGGTAAATTTATCGAATTATTAAGGATTGGTGATATTTTTCAAATAGCAATGCAAATGTAAAAAATGGAGAGGGTTTTTATCGTAGGCTATCAGAAAAATTTAAAGAAAACAACAAAGAAATTAGTGAACTTTATAGTAATTTAGCCGACGAAGAGGTAAATCATTATAATACTTTTTTAAAAGAAAAGTATAAATAACTCAGGAGGATAAAATGTTATCAAAACGAATGGAAGAAGCATTGAACAAACAGATTAATGCAGAGTTATATTCTGCCTATCTCTATTTATCCATGGCAGCCTGTTTTGACTCAATTAGTTTGGATGGTTTTTCACATTGGATGAAGTTACAGGCAAAAGAAGAAACTGAACATGCCTATAAGATATATGGATATGTATATGAAAGAGGCGGATCTGTCATATTAGAAGCGATAAACAAGCCACCAACTAAATGGGATTCACCATTAGCCGTATTTGAAGATGCATATAAACATGAGCAAAAAGTATCAGAAATGATCAATAATTTAGTTGCAATGGCAAGAGAAGAAAAAGATTATGCAACAGAAAACTTTTTGCAGTGGTTTGTAGAAGAACAGGTTGAAGAAGAAGCTAATGCAGATGAGGTTGTTCAAAAACTAAAAATGGTTAAAGATTCAAGAAACGGTTTATTTATGATGGATGGAAAACTAGGACAAAGAAAATAGATAAGGCTAAAATAAATCGGGGTAAATTATAATGACAAATACCGATAAAAAATCAGTAGATATGAAGTCATTGCAAGAACATTTAATAAAAAACGGAATAAATCCATCTTTTCAAAGATTAAAAATTTTAGAATACCTGATGAATAATGATACACATCCAACTGTTGATAATATATACAACGCCTTAATTGATATCATTCCAACGATCTCGAAGACTACAATCTATAACACATTAAAATTATTTGTGGAAAAAAAATTAGCCCAAACAATAACAATTGATGAAAATGAAGTAAGATATGATGGAAATGTCGAACCACACGCACATTTTAAATGTATAAAATGTGGAAGAATATATGATATAAAAATTGATAGCTCCAATTTTGATTACAACCAAATAGATGGTCATAAAGTGTTAGAATGTCATATCTACCTAAAAGGGGTCTGCAAAAACTGTCTTAAATAATAATTTTTTCATTGACCACACAAGGGTGTGGTGTTATTATATAGTTGTAATGATTACAAAGTTAATATTATTTTATTGGTATTGTTAACTAAAGTAAGGATTTTAAAATCATGAATTATCTTATTATAGGAAATGGAGTAGCAGGAGTAGAAGCTGCTATTAATATTAGAAAATATGATTCTCTTTCTAAAATTAAAATTATAACATCTAGCAATCATTTACATTACTATAGACCTCGATTGATAAGCTATCTAACCGGCAATTTAAAAATCGAACAATTGATAATTTATAGAGAAGATTTTTACCAAAATAAGGGTATTGAGAATCTTCTTGGAAAAGAAATTAAAGAAATCGATACAACAAACCAAAACATAAAATCTACAGATGGGAAAAAATATGTCTATGATAAACTTCTAATAGCAACAGGAGCATCAAGTTTTAAACCACCTATACCTGGATCTGATATTCCTGGAGTTTTTACACTGAGAAGCATTAAAGATGCAAAAGAAATTCTAACTTACTCTTCTGATAAAAAGGAAATCACAATACTTGGAGGTGGCATTTTAGGTATAGAAATAGCTGATAAACTAAAAAGGCCAAATAACAATATAACTATAATTGAGATGTTTGACAGACTGCTTCCAAGACAATTAGATAAAGATGGTGCTCTTATATTAGAAAATATTTTAAAAAAGCGAGGCCTAAACTTTATTCTTAATAATAGTGTTTCAGCTATTAAAGGTAGCAAAAGAGTTGAGAAAATAACATTAAGAGATGAAAATGAAATAAACTCCGAATGTATCATTATATCTGCAGGCATAAGACCCAATATTCATATAGCCAAACAATCTGGGATTGAAACCAATAAAGGAATATTGATAGACAACAATTTTCAGACTTCTATTAAAAATATATTTTCTGCTGGTGATTGCTCAGAACACAACGAGCGTATTTATGGTTTATGGTCAGTATCAAAAGAGCAGGGAAAACTTGCAGGACTTAGTATGTTAGGAAATACAGTGGATTATAAGGGATCTTTACCCTCTACCACTTTGAAGGTTACAGATATTGATCTATTTTCATCAGGTGATTTTGATTTTAAAAATCCGGACAAAGTATATACTAAAAAAGATGACAATAGTTATTTAAAAATAGTTATCAAAAATGGAAAAATAGTTGGGGCTATTGCTCTTGGTAATAAACAGGCTGTTGTTGACTTTAAATCTGTAATTTCAGACACAAAACCCCTTAACATTGTAAATGATTATTTTAAATAAAATAATAATATTAATCCAAAGGAGATTGTAAAATGATAAGAAAATTTAAAGATAATATTTACGAAGTAGGAGCTAGAGATTGGGATAGAACTCTTTTTGATGAATTGATTCCACTACCTAATGGCACTAGCTATAACTCATATATCATTAAAGGTACTGAAAAAACAGCATTGATTGATACAGTAGACCCAACTAAAAAAGATGAACTCATTAATAACTTAAAAACGTTAGGTATAAAAAGGTTGGATTACATAGTTTCCAATCATGCTGAACAGGATCACTCCGGCAGCATACCATTTGTGTTGGAGATGTTTCCAGAAGCAAAGGTTGTTACAAATGAAAAATGCAAAAATATGTTAATTGAGCATCTATTGGTTGATGAGAACAAATTTTTGGTAATTAATGACAACGAAACTTTATCTCTAGGAGATAAAACATTACAATTTTTAATAACTCCATGGGTTCATTGGCCAGAAACAATGTTAACCTACCTAATAGAAGATAGAATATTATTTCCCTGTGATTTCTTAGGATCTCATAGAGCCTCAAGTTCATTATTTATTAGTGATGAAAAAATAACTTATTTCGATGCAAAAAGATACTTTGCAGAAATAATGATGCCTTTCAGAACAATTATAAAAAAACACATTTCAAGGGTA
>CAYLKS010000120.1:0-5031 GCA_964384205.1 uncultured bacterium
TAATTATTTATCAACTATAGATCGTATTACATTTCCATTTGATTCTGGAACAGCTTCACATGTTGGTAATTTAGGCGGATCAAGATATTATAATGCTGGTTGTGACGGAACTGATTTTGTATCTTTGTTTAATTAAATCGCTGTTTTTTGTAAATGTGGGAGGAGAGTTTTATGTCAGATTTGGCCGTTATTCGTAAAAAAATTGAAAATAATTTAATGAATGTAGTAAATGATAAATATCCTATTTCTATTCAAAATGGTTTTAACAATATAATAACAAATATATTATCTGAGGAAAAACAATTAACTGATTTATATCCAGAAATAATAGCTGAAATTCCTATTAGTACTTCACAATTACAAGATACTTGTGTACAGTATGAACAGCATTTTACTCCACATAAAAAATTAAGACAATCATTATTAGAATTACAAGATAAATTATCAGCTTTGTATGCAGCAAAAACTAGCCATAAAAAAGCTGTTTTAAAAGTTGAACGGACAGAATTAGAAATTGAAAACTTAAGGAATGAATTGTCTTCGTATGATGATGATTATACTATTAAACGTTTAACATTAACAATACTTGAAAAAGAAGTTGATCTTGAAGAAGATAAACGTTCTGTAAATAATTCTTTTCATTTAATAAAAGATGCGATGTTAAAAGTAATTCAACATCAAGAATTAATTAAAAAATATAAAGATGAAGTAGCTAAAAGTGGTTTATCTTTTGAAGAATCTGAAGCGGAGTATTATGTAATGTATTTCACATCAGAGGTAGAGAAACAATTGAGAACAGCAAATAGAATTGATACTGGTACATTTGGTGCTATATCACAATTACCTGAACAACTTCGATTAAAAGTTTTGAAAAATATTTCATTTTTAAAACATCAACTATACACGGAAAATTATCCAGCGGAAGGTGATTATATTTGGAAAGTGTATTATGATCAGTTAAAACCGGTTAAAACAGGTGAAGGAGAAATTGAAGGAATGAAAGTTTCTGATTTTATTGGAACTGATACTATAAAAATTCTTTCAAAGTCAAATTAAGTTAGATTAACTTTTTGTTAAGGTTGGAGGTTAAATTTATGGCAGATACATTAAAATTGCAAATCAGTTCTAGTTTTATTCAAGAGCAACCACCAATGACGATGCAATTATTAAATAAAACACAAGAACATTCACCAATTTCATATCAACATGGTATAAAACAATTAACAGCAAATCAAGCAGATTATCAAATTGCAAATTTAGTAAATCTTTGTGTGTTAACGGCTGAAGATGCATTTGATGTTAAAATTGGTTCAACAACAGAAACACCTTTATCAACAAAAGCATTTGTTTATAACGGATCAGCAAAAGATATTTTTATAACAAATCCTTCAACAACTGATGTAATTGAAATAAGTTTTGTTACTTCTAGTTTGTAGGTCAGGTTAGCAACCCCCACGGCTAAAGCAGACAGAGTAGTCACAAATTTGTAGTTAGTTTTTTTCAATGCTGGAGAATTTACTGATGGTTAATAGATTTCCAGATGTTCTTTTCATAATATTAACATCAATAGCAGGAGGATTAAGTCAATTTATGTTAATGAAGGAATATACTATAAAACAATTTATTTTGCTTTTAGTAATTTCATCATTTGCAGGTTATGTAACATTACAGATATGTATTGAATTCGGATTATCTTCGAATTTAACAGGAGCAATTTGTGGAATGGCAGGATTTTCGAGTAAAAATATTCTATCATTTTATGAGAAGGTTTTATTTTCGTTCATGAAAAATCAACGGAGGAAAATGCAATGATAGGAATACTTTATATTGTGTTATCTTTAGTTTTATTTTTCTCCTCGATTAAAATGATTGTTAATAAAATTTTTATTTTGCATATTGGTTTTGTATCTGGAATTTTATTTATTTTTGGTGGATGTTTATTATATAATCAATATTGTAATTATGATTATTTTGATCCGAATTATTTGTTAGTATTTAATTTGTTTTTTATTTTTATGTTAATTAATAATTTTTTTATATTTTTAAAAATAATTTTAAGTAAAAAAAGATTTATTTTAAACACTTCGGATGGTGAAAAAGAAAAAAATGTTGTTTGGTTTCAAAATACAACCGATCAAATGATATTACCGAATCAAATATTATTATTAAATGATGGTGATCGGGAAGATTTTTTGAATAATATAATGAATAGTGATTATTTAGTAAAAAATAAAAATATGAATTTTTTCGAATGTGTTACAATCAATAATAAATTTAATATAATTCGGATATTTAAGAGGGAAATTTATGATGAAAAAAATAAAAAAGTTCTGGGTATAATTGGTATAGCGGAAAATTTGACTGAATTATATGATATTGATACACAAAAAGAAATTCAAAAATTTATAAAAAATTCGGATTATAATCGAGCGAGAGAATTGCTTTATAAAAAGATTGATTCACGAATTTGTTGGAGTTTCGAGTGAGAATCCATAATTTTTTTGCAGATATTTTACTATCAACTAGAATGTTATTTTCCAATTATATTTTTGATAATGATTTTATAAAAAAATATGAATTTAATTTTGGAAATAGAGCGTTTCAGTTTGATAGTGAATATAAAACTGGTTTCGAATTTCCAGTAATTATAGTTTCTGTAGGTTCACAACGAGCAACGTTTGGTAAAAGAACATCTACAATAAGACGAGTTAATAAAGTTGATATGAATCATATTGTAGTTTTATATAATAATACAAACAAAAATTTTTTGAGTGTTCAAGAAGAAGAAACAAATATTGGTTTATCAATCGTTTTTAATTGTGAATCACAGTTTCAGGCAAAAGAAATAGAATATATTTTATTACAGTATTTACCACTTGATAAATATATAATGTATTTGAAATTTACAAGTTTTTTTGAAATTTCAAGAAAATTTTTAAATGAGAATGAATTTGATGTTAATAAACATGATATAGTTAATTTATATACTAAATTTGATGAAAATACAGGAGTTGTTAATTATTGTTTTTCATTGCAATATGAACCCTTGTTGAAAAACAATTCAACCACTGTAGAAATATCTGATTCTACACAACGTTCGTTTCAAGTTAGATTGGATTTGGATTATGTAATACAACAACCATTATTTTTATTTAATTCGTTATATAAGAATATTGAAAAGATAAATATTAATTATGGTAATTGTAATTTTGAACCAATTAGTCGTGTTAATCCACAAAGTTTTCCTTCTTCTAATGAAAAACTTAAACGACAATTATTGATAACAGATACAAATAACATATCAAATAACAAATTGATAATTCAATTTGAAAAAAATGATTTTATTATACATAAATATTATTCATATAAGATAATATTTAAAGTAAAAATATATAATATATTAAACGACCAAGTTTTGTTGGATACAATCAATAATAAAGTTTTTATTGATCTTGATTCAGATATTAATAGTAGTCAAATTGGTGTTGATAATCCGTTGTTTTTACAATTTTTAGGTTAATTTTTAAAAAACATGATGAGAGGTTAAAAAAATGGACATTGATAAAATTATTAATGAGGCTTTAGCTGTTGATGATGAGGAAGAGACTAAAATCGTTAAGAAAAAAGAAGACGCTACAATTGTTGATGACAAAAATAGTGAATTGACAACAGAGTCGTTATTTGAGGATTTTGATAGTTTTTGTAAATCTTCAGCTATTTCTGCTGGTTTAGGGGCTAAAACGGTTTTGGAGAAAATGAGAAGTTTGGGATAATTAAATTAATATAGGAGAAAAAATAAAAAATGGATAATGAAAAAAATTTGAATGTTTTGATTGAAGAATTTACAAATGATCATCCAGTTATAGTAACAGAACTTAACGATAGACTTGAGAAATTTAATGGTGTATTGAAAGATTTTGTTTATGAGAATCGAAGTGAGTTTGTTAGTGATAGTCTGGAAAATACATATAAGAATATTAAAGTTTTTTCGGAAGTAGCAACATCTCAGTATATGACGGAACTTGCAGAAGTTGTAAATCAATTAACTGGCGATTCAACGGTTATGAACGAATCGATTGACAATTATCTTTAATTGGTTTGTCGGGGGTTAATTAATTTTTAACTCCCGACCAATTTCGTCTTTTGGGGGTATTGATGGTGGTATCAAATCTATCAAAAAAATCAGTTGTGAAGAAATTAAAAGCGAAGTTAGCTATGTTAAGATTTAAAAGAAAACATGGGGATAAATCTAAGAAAAATAAAGAATATATAGACGAAATTGTTGATATTTTAAATTCTTTGTAAAATTTTCACATTGAAGAAAACATTGTTAAAAATTGGGGGTTTTCACGCTTGAGGAGATTTTTGATGATTTCAGTTTTTGAAGGATTTACTAAAGGAGGTCGTTGGATTCCATATCCAACTTCAATAGCTTCAAAAAGAAAGAATATAGTAGCGAAGTCTGTTAGAATGAAGAATAAAACTGACGAAATATCAAAATTATTCAAAAAATATGTTAAAATATCTGGTAGTAAACTAAAATTAGGAAGGAAAATAAGAAGGAAAGTACCGAAAGTTAGTTATCCAAAAAGATTTTATTAATTTTTTTTTGGTGAGTTGTTGTCACTATTAGCAATTTTGTGGTTAGATTCAAGGAGAATTTTTAAATGCAAAAAAAACTTAATATTAGTAATTATATTTTAAACATTACTACACTTTATGGTCGTTTGGATATTACTTATAACGGCAAAAAAGTTTATAATGGTGTACCTTTTAATGATTTTTATGACATAAAAGATATTAGAGTAGAAAAGGATGGTTTGTTGGTTGATGGATTGGTTAAACGAACTAAAATACTCAATTCCCGTGATAGACGTCATTCATTAGTTTTGGAAACTAAGAAGATGAGGTGGGATTTGCTTGATTTAACTGTGTTTGAAGAACCAAAAATTAAGAAACAACAAATTGAAACTATTCAAAAACACGAACAAGATAAGATTGATCAAGAAGAAGAGAAAGAAAAAGATGAGA
>CAYLKS010000121.1:0-4826 GCA_964384205.1 uncultured bacterium
GATATTTTTGATAAAGGAACATATAATATTGTAAAAAAAACTTCAAATTTAATGGAACTGCGATTTAACGGTAAAAAGTTAAAAGGTGTTTATATTTTACTGAAAAAAGAAAAAGATCAATATTTATTTTTTAAAAAGTAAATTGTGGGGTCGATAATTTTTGGTCTCCGTCTTATTTTTTAGCAACGACAGGGAATGTTACGGTGATATATTAAAAAATTATAAGGTGATTCTGTAACAGAAGAAGTGGGGAGGTTTTGAAAAGATGCCTAGTAAGAATTTTTTATCAAATATTTGTGAATCTTTTATTGTAGATCACGAATTATATGATAAAGTAAGTCAACGAAATCTTTATAATAATATTTCTAGTTTATTAGATGATATGTTTTTGAGTGAAAACAAGATTTATAATGATTTTACAAATAAATCATTGCTTTATCAACAGCAAGTTATTTATGAGTATTTTATTTTATGTGAAAATTTAATTACAAATTTTTTTATTGTTACGACGTTAATTTGGTTATTTTCACCATTGCAACGATTTTCTGGAAAACTTGTAGATTCAATAATAAAAACAATGACAAATGTAGGTAAATATTTTCAGAAATTAGGACATAAATGGACTTTTCAAAAGGCTATATTGGATAAAAATGCTAAAAGTGCATATATTGAATGTGGAGTAGATCCGAAAGAAATATCAACAATTAGAAATATGAAAGCATTATTTTCAAAAAGACGATTGGAACGAATACATCATAAAAAAGGAATACAATTAGATTGTTTAAAAGAAGTATATATTATTTATTTTATTGAACAACTTGTTTTAGTAACGAAAAGTTTTTTAGAATGTTTGAAAAATACAAAAAAATATGAATCTTTAAAACTTTTTACAAGTAGTAGTAATGAATATTTGTTTCCAAAGATTAATATCTCTACTACTTGTTCGGAAGTGTATAGTTATGTTAAAGAAATGCAAGCACAATTTGATGAATTACTTAATTTATGTTATCCTGATGATGAAAATAAAAAGCAAGAAAAGGTTAATATATTGATGAAAAAACTATCAGATTTAAATAAACAATATCGTAAATTTTAAAATTAAAAGAGGAGGAATCCGTATAATATTATGGCAACATTACCAGTTATTTGTTTTAATAGTACACCAGCAGAGGCTAATGACTATTTTAATCATGATCAAATTCATTCGGATGTTGGATTATTTAACACATCCAGTGATTCACTTCGTGTAGGAGAAGTTTCTGAGATCAATCATTTGTATTTAACACATAATCATAGTGATGAAATTACAGATGTTAAATTTTATATATTGCCTTATACAGGATCAACAACAGCGGAAATAATTTCAACAAATACTGAAACTTTTGATATAACATCAAGTAACAATACATTTATTCTAAAATTAGACGAACGAACATTTAGTTATACAATAACGTTGACAATAGGATCAACTCAATCTGCTCAAGATATATGTGATGATATTAATAATACAATTAATGAAATTGTTGCATATGTTGAATCTGGAGCGATTAAATTAGTATCGCCTTCACGTGGTTTAACTTCGAAAATTTATATATATTCAACTGGCAACACAGCAAATAGTGTGTTGGGTTTTACGGGTGATGATAGTAATCCTGTTGCAGTAGGAACTGTTGGAAACTGGGGTTTGCGAGGTAATGGAAGTCATGGGAAATCTGTTGGTAATGCTGTTACATATCCATTAACGATAACATTTGGAGTGAATGATCAATTTAATATTTCGTTAAATTATTCGACGTCAGTTGAATGTACAATTGCTGCTGGAACAATAAATAATGATACAGAATTTTCATCAGCTATTAATAACGCATTAGTATCTGCTGGTTTTAGTTTAACAACAGATGTTTCATCTTCTGTTTCATCAAATGTTTTAACGATAACTTCAGTTTCAACTGAAGATAATTCGTTTGTTGAAATTACACCAGGTACAAATGATGCAACATCAACAATAGGAATGAGTAATCCTGTTGAAACATCTTCAAGTTACGCAAATAAAGATGCAGTTTCAGATTTTAATGAATTGATTAGTTGGGGTGATGATTCATATGGTTTGGAGTTTGGTGAAAACACTTCAAATTTTACCAGGGTGATGACAGGTGTTTGTGATAGTAGTGCGAATGCATTACTATTAAACTGGGGTGATGGTACAACACTTGCAGATATAGCAAAATTTGATTATTCAGGTGGTGATACGAAAGGAGAAATAGAATGTTTGATTCGTTTAAGTGTCCCTCCGACTGAAACTGAAACTGGTTTTCGTGAATGGTCTTTAGCAGTAGAATTTACATATATTTAGCCACATGTTTGAGGAGGTTTTTGGTGATTAAAATAAATTTTAAGGATGGGAAAACTATTGATTTAGATTTATTTGATCAAGACCAAGTTGATGTTTATAAGAAACAAATTCAAAATGTTTTTTTTAATAATAGAATAAGTGGAATGGCTATTTATGCAAACAATCAGTATTATGTTATACAAAAACCTTCAAAATATAAAACATTAAAATGGAGATGTGGAAAAGTAGCTGAAGCTATATATTACGGAAAAAAAATACTTCACTCGAAGAATATTGGAGAAACTATAAGTTTGACTATTGACGGTAAAATTAAAACCAGTTTAATTTATTATTTTTCTAATAAAATGGTTAAAAATACAATTCAATTAATTTAATTTTTTTTACTAAAATTGATGGGGGATTGTGCATTTCTAACACGGAAAAACCGTGGATTTTTGCGCATAAAAATCATGACAATTAAATTTCCTTTAGTAGATATACGAAAAGATTATAATGGTGATTGGATTCAATCTCATGTTACTGATGAAGTAATTAATGTTCCGTTATTAGCTCCATATGTTGTACGATTAGAAGAAGTACCTGATGATGGATCTATTAATGCTCGACCAACGATTTCTGGTTTAACTGAAACTGCTAATTATCCTCCAAATTCTAATGAATTTTATATTAATTATGGAACAGGTGATATTGTATTTAATGCAGCACAAGCTGGTAGTTCTTTAACTGTTGATTATTGGCAGAAAGGTTCGTTAGTTGAAGCCGCTGATATTAATTATATATATAATACATCCTGTATAATCTCTCCAACTTCGCCGTTAACACCATATTTGGGACAAAACTGGTTTAATACAAATGATGGAATAAAATACATTTATGATATAAGAAATAAGTGGTTGAGTATAAGTAGTTTTGTTGTAGTTTTTGGTAGAACTGGAAGAACATCAAATCAATATTTAAATTATTTTGTTTCAAGAAATGTTTCATCTATTAGTGGTTTGAGATTATCAAAAGATGCTACAATTATTTCATTATCTGGTCAATTTAATGAGATTGGAACTGGTACTTTTCATATTTATAAAAATAAAATACAAACTAGTATTGCTTCATTAACAGTTACATCTTCAGATGGAAATGAAGATAATTTAATTGATGTTGATTTAAATAAATCGGATTTTTTACAAGGATATTTTTCTTCTAGTAATAATATTAGAGGACCTATTATAATGGTTGAAATTGCATGGAGATCAAGTTGAAGTTTCAATTCACAAAATCTAAGATTTTAATTGAAAGGAGGATTGCGCATCGAAATTTTTGCGCAAATTTTTATGAAATATATTGTTATAGTTAAGAATCAATCAACTCAGGATTGTTTTATTGATGATCTTGGTATAACTATTTATAGTTCATCAGAGATTACTTTGACAGATTTGTATGATTTTTATAGTATAATGGCAAGTAAGGATTTAAAAACATTTGTTAATGATTCGAATTTAATTATTAATAATGGTATTGAAGATTTAGATATTGATCGAGCTTTAAATTATCTTTACTTTGGTAATTATGATCTTTTAAAAAATAATTATTATACAAAAGACGAATTAGAGAGTGGTGAAGGAATAAATATAAATTATGATGGAATAATAAATAAACCTTTTCACAAATCAGTTAAATGTCGAATTTCTGGTATTTTTAGTTCACATCCTGTTCCAACAACAAACCAACAGATTTATGTAAATTCTACCAACTCTAAATATTATAAATATGATTTTGATACAGACAGTTGGGTTTTTTTAGATATGGTAGTTGATAATCATAGAGTGATTGATTTAAATGATTCATTTCAAATTATAAAAGAATATAAATCAGGTGAATGGGTAACGGCGGAAACTATTAATAATGGTGATGTCGTTATTGTTAAAAACAATGGTAATGGAAAACCATCACAATATATTTATTCGGTTTCAAAATGGAAATTTTTTAAAACGATTGATAATTCAAAAGAATTTGTTCATATTTTTGATTCAGAAGGAGGACAAAATGTAAACACAGCATCAGCAGTTAGATTTAAATATGACAAAATTAGTTTTATCAATAAAGATATATTTGATTTTACTGATGGAAAAATTGTTTTTAAGAAACCTGGTGATTATGATGTTAATTATTCAATATCATTTTTTAATTCACACACTGTTTATTGTCAATATTCTAATAGAAGAACGATAATAGTTGAATCTAGATGTCGAGGTTCACAATCATTTCCATTATCGGTTTCATATTCAATGTTTAATAATAAAGCAAAATTTTTATTATTAGACATTAAAATGAATGATTTTATTTATATAAGTGTTAAAAGAGTAGGACATAGTGGAATACGAAGATCGAATAGAAATAGTTCTTGGTTAACAGTTCAAAAAAGACAAGAGTAAAAGGGAGGATTGCGCAATTTTTACAAATAATTAATAGCGCAAAAAAA
>CAYLKS010000122.1:0-2043 GCA_964384205.1 uncultured bacterium
TTAAGTATTTTATTACCAGCTATCAAATTTAAATATGCTATATTAATAACTTCTTTGATGTCTTTGGTCTTTTTGATATTTTTTTCTCCAGGAGGCATATGGTTGGTAATTTTATTTGTGCTTTTTATTGGTCCCCTTTTACCATATACATATCATTTGACAAAATTCTATGAACCTCATTTTGGAGGAGCATATCCTCATTTTGTTATTACACCTGTTTATGTAGCATTTTTGATAAGTGTATTACTTCTCTTTATATTCTATAGACATAAATTAAGTAATATTAAGATAGAAAAATCAATATATATATGGATTTTTTTCTCTATTTACTCTCTGTTAATTTCATTTATTTCTGCTATTAATATAAAGGCTTCATTTTATGAATCAATTAGAATGCTTGTGACTGGAGCTATTTGTATCATAGTTTATTATTTGATTGATTCAAACGAAAAGTTAAATAAAATTATGATAATTATAGGAATGATACTGCTATTAGAAAGTTCAATTGCATTTTTGCAGGAATTTTCTATACTCCCGAATGATTTGCTATTTGGAGAATCACAAAGTGCCTCCACGGTAATTTATGCTACGCAGATTTTTAAGAGACCTGCAGGAACTTTAAGAGAAACCAATACCCTTGCAAAATTTTTGTCTATGTATATTCCTATTTTTCTTATTCTAAGTATAGTTACGAAGGAAAGGATAAAAAAGGTGTTCTTCTTTTTGGTTTTAGGTTTCTCAGTATTAGCTCTTTTTATGACCCTTGGGCGCTCAGCGATAGTTGCGACTATTTTAGGCTCTTTTTTCAGCTTTTTTCTTTTAGGAAAGTTTGCAAAGGAACATTTGCCTTCTAAGAAACTTATAATCTCTGGTATATCTGTAATAATAGTTTTGGTTGCTATAGTCACTGGTTTATTATTCCAGTTACTATACCTCAGATTTGTAGTTTTTGGATGGTTGACTGTTGGGGGAAGAATAGCGCAATACCAGAATGCCCTCCATATAATACGGAGACATTTTTTCCTGGGTGTTGGTTTAAATAACTATACTTATGCAATGATGATGGAAGATGCGAGTGGTATTGCAGCAGTTACACCTCAATTCCCTGCGCATAATTTATATCTCCTGTATTTTGCAGAGACAGGTATTTTTGGAATATTGCTCTTTCTGACATTTATAATATTATTTTTTTTAAGAGGGATCAGAGTTTTGAATTCATTTGACTTAGATGAAGTTTCTTTGGCTGCTATCGCTGGAGGTCTTGGGGGATTCTCCTCTATATTAATACAGAGTTTGACAGGTTGGGGGGTCAGATCTATTAGTTTATTTAGTTTCTTTTTTTTATTAGGTATAATAATATCTTCAATAAATAATATAAAAACATCTGTATTGAATAATCAATTATGAGAAAAAAGAAAGTTGTTTACATTGTTTGGGGTTCTCCAAGAACAAGAGCAAAGGAACTTTCTAAAAAGTTTAATGCACGTTTGTATGGTTTTTTCTTTTCTTTGCCTCTCCCAGTCGTATTAAGATATTTAATCAGTACGATTAAATCTTTGCTGATTCTTATAAGAGAAAAGCCTGATTATATAATCGCGCAGGTTCCACCAATTTTTCTTCCATTCGTTGTATACATCTATTCTTTATTTTTTGGCGGTAAATATTTATTAGATGTCCATTCTGGAGAAATTATAGACAAAAAATGGCGATATTTTCAGCCTTTAAGAAAATTTTTATTTAGACGAGCATTCCTGATTTTAATGCATAACAGTTCAAATTTTAATAAAATAAAAAATTGGAAAGTAAACGCATTAGTGCTAAATGACCCAATACCAATCCCCCCAGATGTAAAATCTGAGAAATTATGTAATAATTGTAAGGAGGTAGTATTTATTTCAACATTTGGAATTGATGAACCTTTTAATGAGTGTTTGGGGGCTGCAAATATTCTTAAAAAGAAGAATGGTAATAAATGGCTATTTATATTTACTGGAGATTACAAATCAGCTAAGTTTTTACAGAAACATAAAGATATTATATTTA
>CAYLKS010000122.1:2143-4795 GCA_964384205.1 uncultured bacterium
ATAAAGATATTATATTTACAGGTTTTGTAAATTACGACAAATATTGGAGTATTTTGAAGGGGGCCGATGTAATAGTATCATTAAATAAAAGAAAGGATGTTATTACGTGTGGATTATGGGAGGGTGTTGCCCTCGAAAAGCCTGTTGTCACAAATAATTATGGATGCATAGAAGAATTATTTGGGGATGCTTTAATTTATACTAGTAACGACGCTATTGCTATTGCCAATGCAGTAAGAAATGCATTTCTTAAAAGAAGCATTATTAAAAAGAAAATAAAAGATAGAAAAATAGAGATAGAGAAGAGATGGAGAGAAGTATTCTCTATGATTTTAAATTCTATGGAGAAAAAATGAGCTGGGATAAGTTAAAAAAAATTACATTCATAAGATTTAATATCTTAAAAGATTACTTGACAGTTTCTTCAAGTTTACTCATCTCCCGTATATTAGGAGGATTAATAACAATCTTAATTGCAAGAGCGTTAGGCAATATTGGATTTGCTTCATTCTCAGCTGGTTTCTTTATAATGACAATACTTGGCAATTGTACTGCTGGCATAGATAAGACATTTGTTTTTCAATTTGTAAGCCTTAAGGGGAGACAGAAAGAATCTATTTTATCACTCTATACCTTATTAAAGCTTTATATATGGTTGTTGATAATGGTTGTTACAATTTTAATATTGTTTTTTTTCAGAAATTCTTTTAACTTTGATGTTAGATTCGCAATATTTGGAGCAATCTTTTCAGTCTCTTTTTGGATTCTTACTTATATCTCATCTATATACCAAGCATTACAGAAATTCAAGTTATATGGTAAAACGCAGATAATATATTATCTTGCTGTTTTTTTAATGGTTATGACTCTTTTCCTTCTAAAGTTCAATAATAGTTACTTATATTTATCTGTTTATTTTGTGGGCGCGCTTGTTCTGGCAATTCTTTTGTTGCCTTTTAAAAATCTAAAAATTATTTCTTCCCAGAAGGGACTGGCAGAATTACTGCAAAAAGCAAAGTGGCTTATTTTCTCAGAAATCGCTTGGTTAATATTTGTAAGATTAGATTATTTTACAGTATCACGGTTTATATGTCCGGTTGATTTAGGCAATTATGCCCTTGCCCTGAGAATGATAAATGTCATTACGATTTTTGTGAGTTCTCTAAGTCTGTATATACTACCAAAAGCTGCTGAAATAGATTCATTAAAGAAATTGAGGAAATTCTGGAAGGTTAGTTTAGGCATTGGTATTTCATTAATTGGATTTAATATAATATTATTTTTACTTGCTAAACCGATCGTACTTATTTTCTTTGGAAGAGAATATCTTCCTGCAGTCAAGTTTTTCAGATTAATGATATTGGCATACTTGCCTACAATCTTTTTTCCACCATTCAAATACCTTATTTTAAGATTCAGTAAAAAAATACATTATTTCATTTTCAACGGTATATTATTAACAACCTATTTAATATTTCTGAGGATGTTCGAATTGAAGTTTGGATCTAATGGCCCAATATTCATAAAAGGTTTAAGTTTTCTGGCGACCCTATTATTTGGCGTAATATTGTATTTAACAAATAAGAGAAGAAATTTAAAGTAGGCTTTGAAGGAGCTTATAATTTTTATCTAATCTGTTTAAATATTCATTGCGATTAATGAATATTGAGTGTTGTAGCTTTTCAAAATTATCAAAAATCTCTTCGGTTAGATTAAGAAAGGATTTAGTACTAAAGTTATCGATAGTAAGGGTAAAATCATTCATATTTATATAATTCATAAAATCGATTATCTTCTTTGAGTAAGAGATTGCAATCATTGGGGTTAATGATGAAAACGAGAAAATTAAAGAGTGCAATCGCATACCTATTGTTAAAACGGTTTGTGCGTATATCGATTTTAACTGATCGAACGTAGGCACTTTTTGCAAAATGAAAATATTTTGCTTATGATTCATTTTTGAGGCTACATAATTCATTATGTCTTTATCATTGTCAAAAGGAACTGTACGGAATGGAAGAAATAGAATTTTTGCGTTAAATTTTTCAACTATAATATCAAGAGAATAAGCAAGAACAGAAAGAAAGTTGTTAAATGATTTCTCATTGGTTTGGAAATATCCTTTCTCAAACCAATTTCGAAGACTGACTACGATAAGAGGATGATCTATATCGAAGTTTCGCTTGCCCTTCATGTTCGACAATAATAAGACCGCGGGATCACCAGTGACATATATTTGTTTTTGGACTCCCAATTTTTTTAATCTTTCTTTAGAATATGGATCTCTTACAGTCAAAATATCAAATTGATTAAGAATTCTTTTTAATATGTCTCTTGATTCATTAAATATTATATTTTCAACGCCTGCTGAGTATAGCATAGTTTTATATTTATTTTTTAAAGCTATCATTGGTATTTCCATAAAATTTTTAAGTGCGGTAGGTGTATTTTCGTAATCTTTCAGTATCCCACCTCCTCCCAAAATTAGGATAGAAGAAAAACTCCTACTGTTTAAAAAGAATTGTGCCTTCTTGAATATATAAGGATGAACTGAAGTTTTTTTGTAATCCTTATAGATGAGATCGGGCTTTTTGCTAAGGATTATTGTTTGATATTCTGATAGCGTTTCTAATTGGCTCAAAATGCATTTTA
>CAYLKS010000123.1:0-4780 GCA_964384205.1 uncultured bacterium
TGAACAATTTTAGGTTTCTCTTTAAGCAAAATCTTTTCAATTCCTCCAAGCCTTTTTGCTGTTTGCTCTCCATGAAACCTACAATTTTTAATATCTTGCAACTTATACTCAGGCTCAGGTAGATTTAAATCTTCAAAAAATTTTTTATCCATATTATAGGAATAATGTTGTCCAGTATGAATAACAAAAAAATCCAATCCGCTCTTTTTAAATGTCCGAATAATAGGGCTAAACATTACAATACTTGGTCTTGTACCTATCACTAAACAAATTTTTTTATTAAATTTTTTTAAAATTTTCAGCATATAATCATCCCTCTAACATTTTATAGATATGTTGAGCTATATTTTGGTTGATTATACTCCAGTCATAATTAATTACACTCTTACGAGCATTAAGTTTTAGCTGTTTTCTTAATCTATTATTTTTGCAAAGTTCTATTATAGCTTTTGCCATCGATATTGAATTGTAATCAACTATTATTCCATTTAACTTGTGTTTAACAATCTTTTTTACACCATTTAAATTTGTCGCAACTACAGGTAAGTTTGCCGCTAAATATTCTAATACTTTTATAGGAATTACTTCCTCTAAACCATTTTTAGGGGGAAAAGGATAAATACCTACATCTGAGTATGATAAAAGAAAAGGGATTTCCTCAAAGGGCAATACACCTTTATATTCTACATATTCTTCTATTGCTAGGTCTTTTATAGTGCGTGATAACCACCTCATATCTTCTTCGTTAGCAAAACCCACAAGAATTAACTTAAAATTGTATTTCTTTAACCATGTAATAACAAGTTTAAAACTTTTTAGAAGAATATCCAAACCTAGATAGGATTTGATATAACCTACATATATAATATTGAAATTTTTTTTACTAACATTACTTGTAATGGAATTAAAAAATTTAAAAGATACACCATTTGGAACTAGATAAATTTTGTTTTTTTCTAAGTTATAAATATCAATAAGCTTCCGAGGCAAAGGATCATTATAATTCGTACCAATACAAATAGCTATGTCAGCATGTTTAATAATTCTTTTAACAGTTAGCTTATAGAAACTATATAAAGCTTTTTTAAAAAAATCTCTCGGTTGTATTTCTACTAATAAAGGATCATCCCATATATCAATAGCCCATTTTATAGTAGGAAAAAATTTTTTTATTATTCTACCCATGATTATAGTAAAATCTGGAGGAGAGTATATAATATCTATGTTTTTTCTAAATTTAAAAAATACATAAAAAGAATAAATAGTTAGTAGAATATAATCAATAAATTTGTTAGGAACATGATAAGGACATTTATATAAAAGGTATACTTTTTTTTTATCTCTTCAGATATTACAGACGATTTTTTAACTACTAAGATAATTTTAAAATAATCACTAAGATCTGCTATTCTTCTAAATTGAGTTTTATTAGGATATATTAAATCTCTCCGCCAAATCCAAAATATAGTAGCTTTTGACATATTCTGATCCTCAACAGCAACAACACACACTGAAGTGCTTCCCAATATTTAGACAACAAATTATCTTTTTTTCATACTGCAACCTTATTGTATTCCTGGCCATAGTAAGCTTTGTAAAGTGCTACTATTTTTCTTTCCTCCCATAATCACACCCCTTTTATCTATTTTTATACAATGTCCAAAAATTGGAGGTCACCTCAAGAGAGGTTCATCTCATTAATTATATCTTTATAAATTTTTAGCATTTTTTCTGCAAGAAATTCTAAAGAATATTTTTGAGCAATTTCTTTAAATCTATTTTTATCCCAATCAATTTTGAAAGCCCTAATTATTGCCTCAGCTAAGGCCTTATGATTAGCAGGAGGAACAAGAATTCCCACTTCATCTGAGATAATCTCTGGAATACCATATATTTTAGTGCTTACAACTGGTACACCGCAAGCTATAGCTTCAGGTAAAACTGTAGGGAAACCTTCTTTTAAACTTGGTAAAACTAATATGTCAGCAATATTTAGCCATAAAGGAATTTTTTCTCTATTTTTACTTCCTACAAAAGTTACTTTTTCTGATATACCTAATTTATTAGCTAAATTAACTAAATTAGATCTTAAAACACCATCTCCAACTATGATTAATTTAAAATTTGGTATTTTTTTTATTATTCTGGGTACTGCTTCAATTAAGTAGGGTAATCCTTTAGGAGGATATAAGTGTCCTATATAAACAGCAATCTTTTGTCCAGAGCTGTTCTTTTTAGGAAATGGTTTAAATAAAAAAGGATTAAACCCATTCGGAATAACATATATCTTCTGAGAGCGAATATGGTATTTTTCTATAATAGTCTTTTGAAATTTAGCAATAGTTATAATAGCATCTGCTTTCTTAAGACAAGATAAGTACTTGTACTTATTTGCTTTAATTAATTCAGGAAGTTCCCCATGAATTGTAATGAGCACTGGCTTTCTAAACTTATTTCCAATTTTCAGAGCTACATATCCATCAGGAAAAATTTGATGTGCATGAATTATATCAATATCATAATCATAAATAACTTTTCTCATTAGATTTGAAATAGCAACTAGATAAGTCCAAGATTCAATATAACAAAATTTCCTTTTAGGTATATTCAAATATGGTATATAATAAATTTTTATACCATTTTCAACTAAAGTACGAGGAATTTTCTTAAAATTTTTTATATAAAAAGTATAAGGTATAGGAGATATAACTACCAGTTTACCTCTATTTTTGTGAGCAATAAATTGAATGAATTCTTTTACAAATGAACCGTAAAGTCTATTAACAGGGTTTGGAAATAATCTAGTTAAGTAAAGCATATTCACATCTAACTCCTTTTCTTTATTTTATTCCCAGACTTTTGAAACAATCTATCAAAAGAATAGGATAATGCCAAAAACAACCATAAATATTTCTTTCTGTGACAAGATAGAAAAAAGCCAAACAGTAAGAAAGTGATAATACTATAGTAAATACATTTTCTTTCTATTTCTATCTTTAGATATGTTAACTTTGATACTCTTTTTAATTTAAATATTCCTCCTATAAAAAAGATTAGATATATTATTAAACCAACAATTCCCTCTCCTCCCCATATATATAGGTACATATTATGAGTATCTTTTTTTTCAATATAACTTGTAGAAAGAGGATAAAAATCTAAAATTGCTTTCGGTAGAGTTTCTTCCCCAACTCCCAACAATGGATTTGATTTTATAAGTTCAAAAGAAGCATACCAACAAGCTCCTCTAGTCGATCCCCAATAAACAAAGGGTTCATATTTAATCTGCATATATTTAGATACTAAACGTTGTTTAAATTTATTAGAAGAAAATACTATAGAAAAAACTATAACAAAAAATAAAAAAATAATAGTGCTTGATTGTTGTCTCCTTACTAATAAAAGATCCTGGAAAAATACCAAGACAAATATAGTAAACAATACAATTAACCCTTCTAAAGAAACTGTAAGAACAAAACTTATAAAGATAACAAAAAACATTAAAGAAACAAATACTGTTTTGAGACTTGACTTTTTATATTTTTGAGTATAAAAATAGCAATAAATCAAACCTATGATATTATACAAAGCAAAAGAATTAGGATCTGCTAAAAATCCTCCATATCTTAAAACGCCTTGAGAATAAACCTTTGTAATATCAAGATTTAATATTCCAACCGAGTTTAAGAGAACAAATAAATCCGAAAAAGACAAAGATATTATTATTATCCAACCAACGATATTAAAATCTTTTTCACTTCTTACATAACTTTTTACCAAAATAAAAAAACAAACTAAAAGAAAATATGTCCTTAAGACAGTGAATTCATTAAAAATATTTCCTCTTATAAAAGTTATAACAACTATATAAAAAAAGAACAACAGCGCAATCTTATCTTCAAATTTTATATTAATAGTTAATTCTCCTTTAGCCATATATGCAATAATTATACAATAAAATATAACAAAACCTAGTATCGGAAATAGAGTAAGTTTTGAACCAACTATTTGTAATAAATTTTCAAAAGGAAACATAAAAATAAAGGAATAAAACAAAAATTTAATCATTATTGTTTCCTTTTATAAAACAAATATGAATAAAATAAACTTATCAAATATCCTATAAGAGCTTTAATTGAAACTTTAGTATTACCTAACATAATCGCTTTCTTAAAATTTTCTCTAGCCCTTTTCCAATTTTTTTCTTTTAATTCAATTCTACCATCATCATAATAAAATTCTGCTAAACGATACTTTTTCTTTTTAGCAAAAGATTTTTCTGTTATTCCTATTTTATTTTTAATCTCATAAGGAAGAGAGCTATAAAAAAGTTCTATCATTTTAAATCTATAATTAAGTCTAGCTCGTCTAAAGTGAGAACTTTTTGTTACTTGTGAAAAATGACTTCTCCAGTATCCTAAAATTTCATCGAAATAATAAAACTTTCCTTTTATAGATAAATATAGCCAAGTAGGATAATCTACTGTTAATATTCCAACAGGTTGCTGAAATCCTTTAATTGAGATTAATGTTTTTTTTCTAACTATTACAGTTGGGGAAGGTATAATATTTTCGAATAAAAGAATTTTTAAAATATTTCCCACAGGAGAATTATTATATACATCTCTTTCTCTTTTTGAAAGCTTTTTAGGGGTAATCTTCCATATTACTCTTTCATCAGTCATTACCTCTACTTTACCCCAACTTAAAACAACATCTTTATCATCAAATACAGGAACTTGCTTTTCTAATTTATATTCTGGCCAAAAGTCATCTCCCT
>CAYLKS010000124.1:0-4766 GCA_964384205.1 uncultured bacterium
TTATATGTAAGATTACAATATTAAGGAGGATTTAATGAGAACGGTGGTAAAGTCAATAAGAGTAAAAGAAGAAATATGGGAAGCTCTTTATAGACTTAGTAAAGAAGAAAATAAGTCATTGACCCAACTTTTAAATGAGGCATTAGAAAAATACTTAGCAGAAAAAATTAGAAAAAGAGCAATAGAAAAGATGCAAAAATTGCCTAAACTTTCCTTAGGAAACAAACCTTTGACACGTGAGGAAATTTATGAAGGTAGGTATTGATACAAATGTACTTTTTTATTTTTTAAATAAAGATAGTCCGTTTCATGAAGATGCAAGAAAAAACTTAATTTCATTAATAGAAAAACAAAGTGCTGTAATTACTCAACAAAATATAATAGAATTGACAGTAGTATTAACTCGTAGAGGAGTAAGTATAGAAATGACTAAAGAATATCTTCAAAATTTTACTGAAGTGATGCCTGTATTAAAACCTACAGCCGATACTATTAAAATTTTTTTTGAACAACTAAATAAAAAAATCTGTAAAAGGGGTTAAACTTTTTGATCTTTATTTAGCCTCTACTTTGCTGAGTAATGGAGTTAATATGCTTTATACATAATAATAAAAAAGATTTTATAGGTATAGAAAATTTAAGAATATGGGAACCAACATAAAAATTTAAATAAAAGGAATTATGAATCTTATATATCAAATTGGTCGATTTGATAAAAATTTTAATAATCCTCTTAAATTTAAAATCAAAGAAAAAATTTATGAAAAACCGCTTTCTTCTTTTGCTTTAAAAGAATTTCTATCCTCGGATAAAAATGATACAGCTGTAATTCTTATTTACCCTATAAGTTTGCTTTTAAATCCTCAGGTTAAATCGTGGAATTTACCTACAGATTTCAAAGAAAAACTTTTTAAACTCTTGGAAAGTCCTGAAGAAAAAGAAAATTATTTAAAAAATCCAACTGAATATTTCAAATTTCATCCTCATTCTAAAATAGCTGATGATTTTTCAATCATTCACTCCATAGGGGAATATAATGGAATAAAATTTTCTGCTACTTTTGATGATATCTTTCTTAATATTCTTTTTGATATGTTAACCCGTTATTTAGATGCTCTTTATTCAGGAACTCCTATTTCACAAGCATTTATAGATATCTCAAGTGGGCACAATATTTATGTATCTGCCCTTATAGAAACAACAAGGTATTTTTTAACCTTTCATAAATTGAGAAACTGGGATGAAGAATATAAACTTAAAGTTTACCTTGTTTTTAGTGATCCTATATTAGGTCAACATAAACGAGAATATGAAATTCATACCAATTATAAGTTTGATGTTAAAGCATTTTTTTCAATTCCTATTAAAATCCGAAGGAATGAAGCATCTTTTGCAAAAAAGTTAACAAATAATAATAAAGAGATTAAAAAGAAAATTCAGCCATTTTTTGAAAAAGCTTGCTTATTTTATTCAATGATTAAAAATAATGCTCCTCTTTGTCTTTATACTTTTTCTCGACATTCTTTAAACCAAATTGATGAGACAATAAAAACTATTATAGAATTTGGTAAGAATAGATTACACGAATCCTGGCAAAACAGTCCTCAACTTTCAAGATTAGATTTTATAAAAGCTTTATTTCTTTTAGCTCTTTATTATGGAATTGTAAAAATTTTAGAGAAAAATAAGATTTTCCTTAAACCTGAGGTTTCGATATCCGAAATAAAAGAAAAATTTACTTCAAAAAATAATTCTATATATTTTTATTTTAATTTGCCTTTAAACAGAAACTATCTTTCTCATGAGATTTCTAATTATTTTAATGAAAAAGCTAAATTTCAATCAGAATGGAGGCTTTTAAGAGAATATCTTTCAGGAGAAAAAAGTAGCCAAATAGAACATCGCAATTTTATTGCCCATTGCGGATTTGAAAGAAATTGCACAGAAGTGAAAAAAGAAGGAAATGAAATTTTTGTGCGTTACAAGAAAGAAAATAAAATTTTAGAAAGAATAGAAAAAATTTTAGAAGATTATATCTAAAAAATATTTTGTACTTCCTTTAGATAAAGTCCAAAATTTTTAAAATTTTTTTCAAAAATTTTTGTCAGATTTTGTTTCTATAAAGGATTATTAAAAATATTGGTACAAAACTTAAAAGCAAGGAAGAGGAAAAAATGAGCTTTAAGATAGCTTTTATTTTTAAAAGAGAATATTTATATAAAATTTTTTGGGCTGATGTGGGTATTATATGGGATGCAGATCCACGGGGATTAAGAAAAATAAACAAACCTTATATTTTATTTAACAAAGATTATACTCGTAAATATTGCAATTTTTCTTATTTTGATGAAAATTTTTCTATAAAATTAAGATATTTTATAGAAAATAATTTCTGGAATTTCAGTAGATTTTGGATTTATTCTTCTGTAAATCATTATGAGAAAAAGTTAAAAATAAAATATAAAGATTCTAATATACCATTTTTTTATTATTTAACAAAAGTAAATGCAATTATTCAGGAAAGATATAATTATTATAGTATAGCTTGTGCTATTCTTATTGCTTTATTTTTCTCCAAAACCGGGATTCCTTTACCTCAATATTTATCTCCTTTGCCAAATACAGGTATAAAGGGAAAAGATTTTTTTGATTATTTCTTTTTTTGCTCCTGCTATATTTTTTACCACTATTGAATATGTAAATGATCTTTTATTAAATGAAACTCTTAAAAATGAAGAACATATAGTGAGAACCTTTGGTTCGTTTTTACTTTGGAAACCGGTTAAAAGAGCTTTGGAGTGTTCTTATAATTATTTATTAAATCTTTCAATAAGGAAACAAACATGCATTACCTTATAGTTTATGATATTTCAAATGATAAAACCAGGCTAAAAGTGGCAAGATTTTTACAAAAATATGGATATAGAGTGCAACTGAGTGCTTTTTATCTTCCGGATATAGACAATGAAACCTTAGATTATATCTATACAAAAATTTATGAATTGATAAACAAAACCACAGATAGAGTATTTTTTTACCCGGTTCACCCTCCAGAAATTTTTAAAGGTTATCCTTTGGAACCATGGGAATGTTTTGTTTTTTAAAAGTTTTAACTTTGAAGGTAATTAAAGCATGAAACAAACTTTGGTTATTTTAAGCAATCACACAAAAATTAGCAGAAAACATCAAAGAATATACCTTGAAACTTATAAAAGCTCTCAAGCAGTTCCTTTAACTTTAATAAATGGAATTATTATATATGGAAAAGCAACCATCACCTCTGATGCATTAAGCGCATGTGCTAAACATAATGTGCCTGTTTGTTTTGTTTCTAAATATGGGAAAATAAAAGGAGTATTCATGCCAAATTTTTTATCTTCTGCTAATAATAAAAGAATATTGCAATACCATATCTATATAAATTCAAGGTTAGAAGTAGCTAAAGAAATAGTTTTGAGAAAATTAAAAGAAATTGAATATTATTTTTCTTTGGATTTTAGAGATATAGAACCAGTTTTAAAAAGAACTTCCAATTATTCTGTTATTTTAGGATGTGAAGGGAGAGCAAGTAAAGAAATGTTTGAAAAATTTGGAGAACTTGTAAATTCCGCAGGTTGGAAATTTTCTGGTAGAAGTTATAGACCTCCCAGAGATAAAGTAAATGCACTTTTAAGTTCGGCTTATACTTTAGGTTATTCTTTAGCAATGGTTTTGATTTGTATATTTGGTCTTGATCCTTATCTTTCGTTTTTACACATAAAGAGAGGAAGACATGCTTCTTTTGCTTCAGATTTAATGGAATTAATAAGACCAAAACTTACTTATTTAATAGCTCAATTGATCAAAGAAGGCAAGATAAATAAAAGTGATTTTGTAAAAGATAAAAATGCATATTTTTTAAGCAAAAATGGGTATTCCGCAGTTCTTTCAATCTATGAAGAATATAAAGAAGAAATGATAAGCATTATGAAAGATTTTGTTTTAAATTTAGAAAAATTTTATAAAGATAATAAATCACAGGGGAAAATAAATGTGGATAGTGCTTTATGATTATTCAGACAATAAAATAAGAAGTAAAGTATGTAAAAATCTTAAAAATATAGGGGTTCATGCTCAATGGAGTGTATTTGAAACTAAAGAAAATTTAAATAAAATAAAAAGAATATTAATTGAAGAAGAAAATAAAAATTATAGAATAGCTGTGTTTAAAGTTAATTTTTCTGGAAAAATTAAGAAAATAGGAAAAGATTGGCAAAAGATTAAGTTTTTATTTTAATTTTTAAAATCGCAGTTGACATGTTAGATTTAATAGTAAAATTATATTAAACATATTAAATAATTGTTGATCTTTGACAAGTGAATATGTTCTTCCCTATTTAGAAGGGATTTGAATATATATGTTTTTTTAAGTATTTGATTAGGTTTTAACTTTGATAAAATTTTAAAAATTTTATATTTTTTAACTATTTGATTTTTTGTTAATTTTTAATTATTTCTCTTAACTTGAAACCCGGGCTTGGTAAGGCTTGCAGGAGGTAATTTTGTAAATTAAGCGACATACTAATTTTTTTTAAGTAAGAAACAATGCGGTTCTAAATTTTTAGCCTTGAAATGCCCTAAATGACTTAAGGGATTGCGACAAATATGCTCTTCTCTCCTTAAGGTTACTGTTTTAAACTTATCACTACTTGAAATGCCCTAAATGACTTAAGGGATTGCGACTCCTTCAGGGGTTTAAATCGACGATTTTACTCAAAATCTTGAAA
>CAYLKS010000125.1:0-4715 GCA_964384205.1 uncultured bacterium
TTTTATTTTCTATACAAATTATTTAACTTACCAAAAACTTATTATTTTTGAATGCTTCTTTTTTGTATTCCCTATATGGCAGATTTTTATCAATTTTTAGATTTTCTGATTTTTTGATTGAATTTCTTTTGAAATTTTGAATGATTAGAAAAATCTTAATTATTCTGAATTATAATTGATTATAGCTGATTATTCAGAATTATTTTTTAGTACCAAAAAATTTATTTCTTATTTTTGATTTAGAATTGTTCTATCATGCAAAGATTATGCCAGGACTTTTATGCAAGAATTTTTTAATGAATTTCTGGTTATCTTTTTAATTTCTATGATTGCTATGTGAATTAGTAGCTTGAAAAATCTTGATTTTTTGTAGATTTTTGTTGATTATTATTGTATGCAAAAGTCATGCCAATGGGAAAATTGATTTTTCTATGTTAACTCTATGAATGCTACAAGATTATGTAGATTTAGAAATGCTGATTAATTCAAGCTTTTTGTTTTGTTTTATTGCATGCAAAAAGTGTGCCAAAGGAACTGCTAGCAAGAAATGCTATGTTGGCACAAGATTTGCATTTCACAATACTTTTCCAATAAACCATCCAAAATACAATAAACTTTCAATCCAATGATAAGCATTATTCCTTTTTGATTCCTATTCATTTAATAGCAAGTGAGAGAGACTAGGTCTAATATAAGTTCATCTTCTTTAATAAAATGTTTCGGTTTAGTTAATTAACCTTTCTTCAAGAAGTATTATCATCTATTACTCCAAATCCATTTAAAAAATATTAATTGAATATATCTTTCTTTTATTACTACATCAATGCAAAATCCTAACCAATTACATTTTTCTAACCAATGTTTATATGAAATTTTATGTGATATTTCTAAATAAAGATGTAAAAAGAAAAAGTCAATAATAATCCAAATGCATTAGGACAAACCTAAATATTCTATATGCATTTAAAACCTTCTTTCATTAAAGTTTTTTTATATTCTTTTAATTCTTCTTCAACAATATAAGAATCAACATCTATATAAGCAATGATTTCATTTTTTGTGATTGAAATAGAATAAAACTTAACTTCTTCACAAGCCCAATCTTTAGCAAAAGAAATAAGAGTACCTTTTGGACAATAAAGTAATTCTCCTTCAATTTCTTTTTCTAAATAATATGTCTTTTTTTCTGATTTTAATTTTAGTTTAATAATGGTTTTCTTTTTCATTGTTTAATAATCAAATTCTTTCCAAGATTTTAAAATAGTTTCTTTTTTACATTTTTTGCATTTTGCAATAAAAGCATAAGTTGCTTCATAAGAATATGGATTTTCACCTGTTTTTTTAATAAAGAATTCAAAATCTTTATTTCCACAATTACAAATTAATGTTAGATTTTTGTTATGATTGTTTTTCATTTTTTAAAACCTTTAATGCTTTAGTTAAGTAATTTATTTGATAGATACAATCATCTAAAGCATTGTGAGTTTTTTCATTTTCTTTTTTCTTTTCTTTTTTTAAATCAGCTAAGTCAACAGCAGTTCTCAAGTCTCTCCATCTTTTATAATGAAAAGGTAATTTTCTTCCTATTTTATAACAAGCAAATTCTAAAATCATAATATCATAGTAATGAGACCACACCCTTGCTTTTTTGTTTTTATTACAGAATTCAGTTAAATGTGCTAAAGCAACAGATATTGGAATAGTATTTTTCATCCAAGTAATTAAATTAGCTCTTTCTAACCACCATTTTAAATTCTTATACTGAATTTCTAATCCATATTTTAAGCAACTTTCTATATTTACATTTACAAAGAATTTATCTCCTATATTACCATTATCATCAAAATAAACTGCACCTATTTGAGTTATGACTGTTCCTAAAGTTTCTATATCTAACATTATGTTATTCATTTGTGTGCTAAAGGAAATATAAAAATTTTCTTCAATATATTTGAATCAAAAATTATATATATTTCTAATTTTCATATAAACCTTTTATAATTTTTTCTTTAAATTCATAAAACTTTTCAATTATTAATCCAAATTCATTTAACCAACTGTTAACAATAGTTACAGCAGTTATTTTCCAACCTAACCATACTAAAATTAATCCAAAAATAACTAATACATAAAGATAAAATTTATTCATTTTTTAACTCCTATATAATTAAAAAATTCAGATAATGCATCAGTTATTACTTTTTCAAAAAGTTCTTTTAATTCTTCTTTATTCCAATTATTTTTATTTTTTTCTTCTAAAGCTTTGTAAAAATGTTTTCTAAGAAATGAAATTAAAGTAATAAAAGTTTTCATTTTTATAAATGCCAACTAATAAGATTTATAATTCTTTCTAATGTTTGTATATATTGATAAATTTCAAAAGCTTTAATTATATATATTTTCTTTAAATCATTATCTTTACATCCTTGAATTTTTATTTCTAAATTTTGATAAAGAATTAATAACTCAAATTTTTTATTCCATAATTCAGGTAATTTTTTCCATATTTGTTGTCTTAATTTTTCTGTTTTCATTTAATTCCTTTTTCCTTATAATATTTTTCATCTGCTTTATGGATACAATATAAATTACAGGCATGTTTTGAAATACCTTCTTTAATACAATTAATAAAACATTCTTTATAAGTTTTTCTCCATAATTTATCTTTAGGCATATCAGTACTGAATACAAAATTAATTAAAATAATAAATATCAATAATTTAATCACTTTTTATATTCCATTTTTTTATAATCTTTATATTCTTTCCAATTATTATCTTTTAAAGTAACTATTGTTCTTCCATAAATGCATCCACCAGTTGTAAAAAATTCATTACATGTAGAATTATAAACTAAATCACACCAATTTTGATATTTATCACACCAAACCCTTTTTAACATGTCATAATTTTAACTTAAAAAAATCTTATTGTCAATATAGAAAAATATGTTATATTAAAAAAGAAATGAAAGTTTTAATAGCTTGTGAATTCTCTGGAATAGTTAGACAAGCATTTAGAAATAAAGGTTTTGATGCTTGGAGTTGTGATTTATTGCCTTGTGAAGATAATAGTCCTTATCATATTCAATGTGATGTAAGAGAAATTTTGAATGATAATTGGATTTTAATGATTGCTCATCCACCATGTAACTATCTTTGTAATTCTGGAGTTAGTTGGTTACATAGAAGACCAGAAAGATGGAAAAAACTTGAAAAAGCTATCAAATTCTTTCTTGAGTTATGGAATGCTCCAATTCCACATATATGCATTGAAAATCCAGTTCCACATAAATATGCTAGACAAAAAATAGGAAGACCAACTCAATATATACAACCATATCAATTTGGTGAATTTGTTACTAAGAAAACTGGATTATGGTTAAAAAATTTACCACCTTTAAGACCTACTAAAATTATTCCTAAAAAACAAGTAATACAAAAAATTATAATGGAATCACCATCAAAAGATAGATGGAAAAATAGAAGTAGAACATTTAAAGGTATTGCAGAAGCTATGGCTGAACAATGGGCAATTTTATTAGGAAAACAATAATTTGACAAAAAAATTAAAATCTGTTATATTAAAAAAGATATGATGTTACTTGACCAATATTTGGAAATATTACTTGTAGAAGTAGAAGTTACTTATTTAGATTTTAAAGATATATGTGAATATGACCCAGAATTACGAATGATTAATGGAAAAAGTCCACTAAGAATTAAGCTTGAAAATTATGAAAAAGATATAAATAGAATATGGTCTTTTGTTTTAAATAAATATAATAAAAAACATGTTTATGATTTACCTAAAGAAGCCTATAATTTTGTTTGTAATTATATCTCTTATAAAGGAAAACAACTAATCAAACAATTTATACATTTAGCTTATAAATGGATACTTTTGGCTGAACATTATCATTTAAAATATAAGTATAATCCTTATATAGTAGGAATATATTGTTTATTAAAAAAATATAATATTTTTCATAAATAAGGGATTATTATGAAAAAATTCAAAATATCAAAACTAATCTTTAAAGTAATAATTATTTTTTTAATATTTACTGGAATTGCTTTTAGTAATGAACCAAAAAATTATTTTGGATTTGGTTTATTTGTAATAATGAGACCTATTGTAGTAAATGAAATATTACCTGGACAATTATATTGTACTATACCAATTAGAAATGGAAGAATTATTTATGCTCAAACTTATTGTTTTTTAGTTAAACATAACTATCTTTATAGAATCAAAGTTCCAGGGATTCTTTATCCTTCATTAGTTAAATTTCTACTTAAACCAAATAAAGATTTAGAAGCTGAAATTGAGTTTATTAATAATTTAGGAAAATATTTAAATTATGGATTCATTGAATTTGAAAGAATTAAAGAAATTCATAAATTAAGATAAAAAATGGATAAAGATTTACAACTTGTAATTTTAATTTTATTTTGGTGTTTAATAGCTTTGATAATTTTATTACTTTTGGAGGAATAATTATGGATGCTGAAGACATCATTGCATTAGTTTTTCATAAAGCTTGGATAAATTGGTCAAAAACAATTGCTCGTAAAAAAATCTTAAATGAAAAAGAATTAGAAAAATGGAAAAAATTATGGGTCTCTTTTGATAAATTAGGAGAAAAACAAAAAGAAAAATATAGAAAATTTGCTAAAGAAAATATTAATCTTCTTGCAGAAAATAAATATATAA
>CAYLKS010000126.1:0-4666 GCA_964384205.1 uncultured bacterium
TGATAAAAACACAAAAAAAATTACAAGAAGAAATATTATATAGATTAAAGAAGATGGAATTTGATATGAAACACGAGAAGAAATAAGGGTGTTAATATGAAAGGTTTAAGCCCTTACTACAAGAATTGCTCAAGTCACTTTTAAATAAAACAGAAGTTGAATTTATATGATATAAGATGAAAATCTTAGTATTAACAACCACCTTTCCAAGATGGAAGGATGATACAACTCCAGCATTTGTCTATGAATTATCCAAAAGGTTAGGAGAAAAAGGCTTTGAAATCGTTGTTTTAGCTCCCCATCACAATGGAGCAAAGAAATTTGAGTTTATGGATAGGATGAAGGTTTACAGATTTCCCTATTTCTATCCTAAAAAATATCAAAAGTTGACTTACGAAGGCGGTATTCTATCAAATTTAAAAAGAAATCATTTGGCAAAGCTTCAGGTTCCTTTATTATTTTTGTCGGAATTGTTTTATGCAATTAAAATAATCAAAAAGGAGAGGATTAATTTCATTCATTCGCATTGGATAATTCCAAGTGGTTTAGTTGGTGCAGTTTGCAAAAGGATATTTAAAAAACCATTTATAATCTCAGTACATGGTAGCGACCTTATTTTACCAAACAAATTTTTGAAGAATTTTGCAAAATTTGCTTTAAATAGCTGTGATGTCTGTGTTGTAAACAGTACCGCTACAAAGGATACGGTCTTGGGTATTACCAATGTTAGAGAAGTAGAAATCGTACCTATGGGTGCTGATTTGAGTATGTTTAATCCAAATGTCAAGTCCGATATCAAGAAAGACTACAAAATCAATGGTCCAATAATTTTGACTGTCGGAAGGCTTAGTAAAGAGAAAGGAATCGAATATACGATAAAAGCAATGCCTATTATTTTAAAAAAAATACCAGAGATAAAGCTTATAATTGTTGGAGCTGGTCCTGAAGAAAATAACTTAAAGAAATTATCAAAAAAACTCAATTTGACTGGAAATGTTGTTTTTACTGGAGGGATTCCAAATAAAAATTTAAGTAGATTCTATAAAAGTGCAGATGTTTTTGTTTTACCTTCTTTAAGAGAAGGCATGGGGCTAGTCTTATTAGAGGCTATGGCATGTGGAACTCCTGTAATCGGAAGTAACACTGGAGGAATTACAGATATAATTAAACACGGAGAAAGTGGATTTTTGGTAAAGCCCAAAGTTCCGGAAGATATTGCAGAAAAAATTATTGTGCTCCTATCGAATAAAGAATTACAGCAAAAATTTTCAGAAGAGGGATTAAAAATAGTCAGGGAAAGATTTTCATGGAATGTTATAGTTAAAAAGTTTGTTAAAATTTTGAGAGGGACAAAATGATAGAAGGTTATGCAATTGCTGATGATTCTCGAATTCGAAAGGCCAAGAAAATAATTGTATGTTTAGAATTTGTTATGAATAAAAAGTTGCGAAATATGAGACTTTTAGAAATTGGGGCAGGATCTGGATTAATTTCCTATGAATTGTCAAAACATGGCAATGAAGTTGTAGCTATAGACATACAAGCAGATACACTAAAAAAAGCGATAAACAATCTGAAGATACAACTTACAGAATATATTAATTTCCAAATTGCGGATGGAATAAATCTCCCATTTAAGTCAAACTGTTTTGATGTATGCATATGTAATCAAGTAATAGAACATGTTCCAAAAAATAAACAAGAGGAGCTAATCAACGAGGCATATAGGGTTTTAAAAAATAAGGGATTGTTTTATATGGCAACAGGAAATAAATTGTGGCCAATCGAACCACACACAGGCCTCCCGTTTTTGCAATATTTACCTCAGCTTATTGCTGATAAATATATTAAATTATTCAAAAAGATTGACAGATACGATGTAAGTTTACCTACTTACTGGAAATTGAAGATGATGATGTACAAATTTAATAAAATTATTGATCTCACTCCCCACATTATAAAAAACCCAGAAAAATTTTACATTCGGGAGGAAATTCCAAGTCATTTTAAATTAGTTACGAAGAGAATTCCACTCAGAATTCTCTCAGCAATTAGTCCAATTTCCCCTTCTTGGATTTTAGTAGGGGTAAAATGATGAAAGTACTACAAAGGATCAAAAAAGGGGGATTTGATACTACTGCCATTATTCCAGTCTACAATAGACTAATTCTTTCATTAGACTTTTCTTTTTTCTTGGTTTATTCAATTATCTTTTGTTTAAGGGAAAATAAGGCCTCAAGATTTTACTATAAGGATCGGATTATTGTTTCTATCTTATTTAGAGTACATCCGGAAATTTGTTCTGTCTTTGTTAATTTCCCTTTTATTGATGAAAGCAGATGCAATCTCTTTTGTACCCTACTAGTAATTGCAAGTAAATTTACACATAGTTTGAGATGATACCTAAGAATAACATAAAAATATTTCAAAAAACAGATGCGATATAAGAATATCCTAATTATATTGGGAATAATAAGCATTATTGCTTTTACTTTTTTTTATAAATTCATTTATTTGAAAACTGGAACATACTCTCCACATTCTCCAGATGAAAGTAATGTATTATTTTTTGCGAAGCAAATAATAGAAAATAATGAGTTTATCTGGAAATCGCAATTAAATGAAAGATACAATGTACCCTTTTTTATACCTCGGGCATCTGTAGAAGTTGGAAAAAATCTTTATGCTCCAATGATTGCCCCTTATTTCGTTTTAATTATCGCTTTATCTTCATTGTTTGAGTTTAACCACTTTATAAATTCTATTTTTGGCGTAATTGGCATATTGTTTTTTTATTTATTAGTCCAATATGTTTTTAAAAGCGAAAAATTAGGATTGATTGGTGCCATTCTTTTGGCTTTTTTCCCCACCTATGCATTATTTGCAAATACTTATTACGATATTATCCCATCATCAGTATTTTGGATTGGCTCGCTATATTATTTTGTTAGATTTCTAAGTGAGGATGATTACAGATTTTCAGTTTTTTGCGTGATTTTTTTTATGATTTCTATAGCTATTCGTCCACCACATGCTTTTTTAGTAATGGCTTACCTTATACCTCTAATAATATACTACAAAAAGATATTCACATTCAGAAATATTTCAGCTACTTTATTGGCAGGTATTGTTTGCATAATATTGTTTTTTGGCATTAATTACTCAGTTTATGGCTCATTTTTTAGTACTGGTAGAACAATGACCGGACAAAATATTGGGAAGTCAGGCGTCATTAAAACCCTGATGCGTATTAATTTTAATCCAGACGCCATCTCTACAGCATTTAATAACTACCTTTTGCATTATGAAACTTTGATTTTTATAGGGGGGGTATTAGGAATTATTCGGGTTAAACAAATAAAAAGTAAAGTGACAAAAACTTTAATTTATAGCCTTATTCCTTTATGTATTTTTTTATTATTTTATTTTGGTTCAAACCCCAATTTTTATGGTTTTTCCCAAACAAGGGTAGATGGTTCATTATCACGATATTTCCTGCCTATATATGTATGTCTAATCATAGCAACTGTTTATTTTTTAAATACATTAAAAAACCGTAAGATAAAGATTTTATATGTGGTCATTTTAATAATTAATATTTTCATTTTTACGTTCGGAGGCTTGGGTTCTTTAACAAATTGGGTTTTATCTAATGAGAAATTTTGTCAATACAATCGTATAGTCAAAACAACACCGAAAAAGAGCATTTTTATTGTCAAACAATATGACAAATGCATAGTGTTAGATAGGCCCGTAATGCTGATGTATAACAGTGAAGATTTAAAAAAACATCCAGACTTAGAATACCTTTTTCCTCTTTTAGACATTGATAAAGACCTTATACCAATCATACAAAGGTTACATAAGGATGGCTATACAGTTTATATATCTACCGAATCTCCAAGCGCAGAAAAAAAGCTAAGAGAACAGAATTTTAAATTAATTAAAATAAAAAACACACCTTTTATGTATGTCAAGGATAAAAAATGCAGAAAGTGAAAAAATAATAAAGATGTGTTATACTGTTTGTCTGATGTCAAAACATCGGAAGGATAATTGCACTGGGGTACTATCCCATGATATATGTAAAATACCTAGGGAGGTGAGGTATATTAAGACTATCTAATTTTACAACTTAAGCAAGCTAAAAGCATCCTGATATACTGTCCTAAGGCAATTTTTGCAACAGCATTTGAGATTTTCCTTTGTTACAAATTCTAATTCCCTTAGTGGAAATTCATGGTTAAAGAGAATGCTATTGTATGCAAATATACCGTATGCTTCTCTATAAATCCTTATAAGCCAAAAACCATATAATTTTGCCAGAGTATGGACTTGCTGGCTGAAAGGGAGAATCTTCACTCAAACTCGAACAGTGCCCCCTCTCATATAGTTCACTTGTAGATGCCTGATAAAACTTTATCTTCGGATTCATCTGCCTTATTACCTCTCCGGTACCAACCGGTTGTTCAAAGGAAGCCCCTACAAAGCTCTCCCTGTTATTAATACCCTTTTCATTGAAATAAATTTTTGTCTCTATAAACAAAAGTAAGCATTATAGCAACAGGTAGGTACTAAATTTCTCCAAAATTTTTTAAAAAATCCTTAATCTATGATACTTTGGGAAATAATAAAACACACTTCAGCCTCTGGTAAAAACCAGAGG
>CAYLKS010000127.1:0-1627 GCA_964384205.1 uncultured bacterium
TAAGGTTTAACAAATTTATCAAGAAAAAAATAAAAATATTATTGATGGATTAATAACTATTAAAACATAAAATATCATAATTAAAACTAATTTATAATGACAATATTTTAAATTTTTTTATATTGCTAAAATAAATCAAATAATAATACCTCATTTTCTTTAAAATGATCTACGCTAATATAATTATAAATATTTTCTATATACAAAATTTTACCTGAAAATTAATATTTATTTAAAATTTAATATCTTTCGTTAATCTATAAAAAATTACTCCTTTCTAAATTCAATTTTTTTATAAATAGATGAGTTAAAATTCGAATGGTTCATCTGATTCCATAAACTTATCAAATTCTTCAAATGTTTTAAACTGCAATGTTTTACCAAATTGATTATTAATATTTTCTAATGCAGATACAAATTTATCTGGATCAAATTCAGCTAATGCAATATCCATAGTTTTAAAAGCCTGACTGAAAATTTTTTCTCTATCCTTAAAATATTGATTAATAGTTTGCTCTAATATTTCTCTTTCTTGTCTAATTTTAGGTATCAAAGATATGCACATTGCCTCAATATGTTTCCTGCGGGCTTTAGCAGCTTTAACTATTGGAGCTTCACCGAGAGAAATAAGTCCTGATTGATGTAACATATTTCCAACCAAATATTCAACCATTGTTTCTACAGCTGCTCCTATAATAGGGATTGGAATTGCGATTTGTCCAACTGCGCCATAATAAAATGAAGCTGTTCCTGTAATAGCAGTATGGCTAATTTCGTCAAGGAGTTGATCGCTTTCTATTTCTCCTTTTAAATATGCAACGAATGATTTACTTGCAGCAATAATATTAGCAGCAATAGCAGTAGGTGCATTTGATTTTATAAACATTTTGGCAGCAGATGAAGATAAAAATTGTGAACTAGCATGAGTTATCCCCTTACTTAAAGCAGTAAGAGTATAACCACTTGCATAGCCTTTGACTGCTTCTATAGCTGTATTAGCTAAAATATCTCCTATTTCTTTTTTTCCCTTAGTAAAAGAATAGAATTCTTTAACTACAGTTAAACCACTTTTTATAGCAGCACTACGTTTGCCTGCTATTTTTCCAGATTCATGCATATCTACCATACTAGCTTTAAATTTATATGTATTTGCAAATTTTTTAGCATTTTCAGGATCAGTCATCTTTAAAACTTCATTACGCGTTGTCCCTGGAGACATTACATTGTCATGTTCCAGCCCTTGTTTGAAAAGATTACTTGCAGCATCTTTATAATCTTCTGCTTTTAATCTTACTTTTGCTATTCTTTGCTTAATTAATTTATCAATTTTTTCTCCTTGATCTTTAGGCACAAGCCTATCCATACCCTGATATTTTTTATTTGATATTGCAAAAGCCGTTTTTGGTACTGTACAGGATTTTGCTTGCACTTTTGCTACGGTTTTTTTACCATCTCTTATTATTATATCAACAGGATCATGGGGCAATCCCATACTTGCAGTTGTTTGGGCATATAGTCTACTGTCCTTTTTTAGGGCATCATAATTGAATTTAATAGTTTCAAGTACTTCAAATATTTTCCCTTGAGCTTGATCAGACATAACATTCTTTAGTTTTGAAGATAATTC
>CAYLKS010000127.1:1727-4664 GCA_964384205.1 uncultured bacterium
ACCAGATCCAAAAATAGTTTTATCAAAAAGAACAAGAAGTTCTCCTGATTCATCACCATAAGTATAATTATAAATTGCATTTAGAATTTTAGTACCATAAATGTGTAAAAGCCGTGATTCTCCACAATAAAGTTCCCCATCATAATTTAATTCTTCTTCATATGGCTCCAGAATATCTGATAATTTTAGAGTATTTTTTTTAGCCTTACGCCTTCTGCAATTAATACTATCAATAAATTTATTTGTTTCCTCAAGAGGTTGCTCTGCATCTTTGCTTACAGAACCATCCTCTTCTAATAACTTTAGTTCTAATATATTTTTTAATGTTTTTGCTATAGATGCAGTTAGAAATACTTTTTGTTTGTCTTCTTCTGAATAAGAGCTATAATCTGTATTTACCTCAACTAAATTTTGTAGCCATTTTAGTAGGGGGGGTAAAATATCCATTTAATGTTGTCAATATATTAGATACTTCATCAAATCTACGTTGTATTGCTTTTGTTAGAACAGTTGCTGTTTTCATTTTTTCAGCAGTGAGCCTAGCCATACTTAAATTTGAATAAGCATCTTGTTTCGCAGCTTCTGCTTTAGAGGCTGCTATCATCCCTCCAACAGCCAAAACAGGAGCTGCCACAATGCCACCTAGTACAGCCATACCTCCGGCCATACCTAATCCCCCAGTTGCTAATGAGCTACCTCCCCTAACCATGCTAATGTTGCATTAGTCGCAGCTGCACCACTTAATGAGCTAATAGCAGTACCTGTGGAGGCAGCGCCTAACCAACCAATTCCAGTATAAGTTGCCAATCCAGCTAATCCTCCTGCTCCAAGAGCAGAAATCCCTCCTTCAACAAGTTCTTTTAATTGTAAATTTTTTTTTCCATTAATTTCATATCATCAATATTAACAGATGGTAAATTCTGATCAATAAAATTTCCATCAGAATAATTAATATTTTTTATTTTTTGAAATGTTTCTACAAACGGAATAATAGATCGTTTTAATAATTTAAATTTTAATTTACCCAATGATTCAAGAGAATTACGAGCTTTGAGTTTTGCAAATTCTAAATTTTGATATGCATCATCATATATTTTTTGAGCAGACTTATTGATTTTTTTAGCACTTTTAAAATTCGATATCGCATCTTTTCCTTTTTTTGCCCCGTATCCCGCGGTTAGGGCCGCCCCAGCTAAAATAATAGGAAGCATATTATTATCCCTCCATTAATTCATTTGCTTCTCTAATCAACATAAATTGTTTTTTTACCCACTCTTCAATATCTTGTAAATCATCATTACTAATATTTAGTTCATTAGCAATATCCTGAATAAATTTAATTTCTTTTTCATGATAGTATCCATCAGCTAAAGCAATACCAATTAGCTCTATTAAAAGAGAAATTTTCGCTTGTCTGGTTGTGAATGTTTCTGCTAAATTTGATATTGTTATGTTAGGTTACTTTGATTCAACATCGGGTGAACATTCCTTTTTCATTGTGTCTAATACTGTCTTTTCATTATCATCTGCCACCCCATCCGCATTAATTAGTTTCTCTGCAAGCAATAATAATTGTCCTTGTTGAACAGAAGATAAATTCATAATAAACACAATAAACCTACTTTGCTTTTAATATTACTAATTAAGAGACAACGCACTGGAATGAAAAATTCATTTTATAATTTCTTCGATTTCCTTAATATTGCCTTTGAAATAAACATCTTATTATCTTCTTAACTATCATGCGGAGCAAGTAAACTATGTCAACCATATACAATATCAAGCAGATAATAAGACCTGCAAGCGGAAAAAATATCGTTGACGCAATATTTTATGCCAGAAATTGTACGGTTTTATAGAAAAATATCCCCAAATAAAATCACTTACATATATTATGATTATTGATATTATAGCCTCTATTTTCCAATTTTGCTTTCTTTCTTGCTCCGATAAAATAATTTTACTATTATAACTGGTAACTGCCTCTACAATATTATTTTTAGCCAATTCATAACTCCTTAAACCCTATGGGCTATTTAGGGCTTTTAATGACTATCAGAGGCGCTATCATATGCTCCTTTGTATCTTGTAGAACATCCCTCTATTACCAAGTATAAATAATTTATCAAAAAAAATCAAGACTTTGAAAAAAATAAAAATTAAGCCCAAACAATTACGAAATCTCCAGAAAGAAGGGGGCCTCTCTCATAATATCGTAAAATTTTCTAAAGAACTTGCAAAAGCTGGAATAAATACTAAACACTTTCTGTATGCGAATAATGCATCAATGTAATTTTAAATTCTTCAGAATTTGATGTGATTTTAAGATTCAATATTTTTTGTGATATTCTGCCCAAGAAATCTGTAGTAATTGCCGGTTTTTTGGGATTTTTACCATCAGTATTATTTTACCATCATTATCATTGCCATAGAGAAATAGTCTTCTTCATCTTTTTGAGTCTTCAGTCGGTTCTTCGCCTGATATTATGGGTAAAAATGTCGCAATTCCCATTGCTCCTTTATGTGTTTTTATTCTTTAGATAAGATTTATTTCTAAATGTTTCTATATCTGTATTTATGCTCTTTCTCAGGTTATAAAAGAAGGATTCAGACTCAAAGATATATATAGTGATTCTTTTGAAGATTTGAATTTGTTATTTATCAAAGAAATGGGCAAGGAAATTTTTAACAGATTGTTATACAATGGAAAAAATAAAGTCTATAAAAAAGGAAAGGAAGAAATTTCCTTTCCTTTTTATTATTTTATTTAAAAATCGAAATAAGCAGATAAGCCAAATTTAACATGAGATATCAAATCTATTTTATGAGTTTTATAAGTTACTTCGATATCTCCGTTAGAAAGTTCCTCTTTCTCTTTTTTATAGTTGAAAGCATACACTAAAGAGGAAGAATATTCTGCAAATATACTGATATTTT
>CAYLKS010000128.1:0-4607 GCA_964384205.1 uncultured bacterium
CATTATGGCCAATGTTAATAATATTTAAATCCAGTCCCAAATTTCTCTTTTATTTCTATTCTAGATAAAACAAAAATCAAATCCTATAAATAAAATATTTTTACACTTTCCACATATCAATCATTTATTGGATACTTTCTCGCACTCGTATGTTATACCTAATTTTTCTTCCTTACTTAATCCGGTTTAAGCCAGAAAAGTCATACCCTTGCCGTAAAACAACAACTTAAATAAAAACCCCATAGATATGGACCAGGCAATAATAAACTCCAACAAGAATAAATGTTACTCCTGTACTCTGCCGGATCCAGAATTCTATTTGAGTCAGCCTATAAAAAGCTTTTCCTACATAAGAAGAAGCAAAAGCTATAAGAAAAGCAAATATTATTACAGGTAATGCTGTTCCTATTCCATAAAAGAACGGCAACAAAAAATATGACTCATATTTCAAAGCCAGTGGTAAAAGTCCTCCAAAAAATAACCCTGCTGATACAGGACAAAATGAAAGTGCAAAGATAAAGCCAATAGACACTGCCCAAAATAAACCACCCTTTTGAGCCTTATCTTGCAAATTGTCTTTGGCTAAATTCAAGGATAATCCAGAGCCAATCCACCCCAGAAGTATAAGTCCAAGGAGTATAAGTATAGGGCCAAGAGCTTCATTCATATATTTTTGTAAAAATATTGATACATCCGAAGAAGTGCCCAAAATCCCTGCAGTAATGAAAATACCCAACATGATATAAGCAACAATCCTTCCTAAAGAATAAAACAATCCAGAGATTACAACATAAATTTTATGGTTGGCTTTTCTGCCTATGAATGATATTGCTGCGATGTTTGTCGCTAATGGACATGGACTTATCGCCGTCAAAATTCCTAACCAAAAAACAGAAAAAATAAGTGTTGCCGTCATTTTTTATCTCCAATTTTCTTCAGATATTTTTCTATTGCATCACGTATATATTTATCAAAAACTTCTGGTTCCCTCATTAGTGTCCAAACATCATCCAATCGCTTATAATCTTTAACAATCCCGTTTTCTATTTCTGCTACAACCACACAACTAGCAACCACATTAAATTTTTTTGCCAGAGTCTCATTTTGTTGAAAATCATCTTCAATCCATATAATAGTACTATCAGCTAATTGTTTTTTATAAAATTTATTTAATAAATTAAAAGTCATCTTTTCAATCTCATTACACGTTACACATCGAAAAGTAGAATGTAGATAATAAACTACCACATGGTGACCTTTTTCTCCAGGAATAATATTACTCTGCTTAATAGATGTTACAGAATGTTTTCCCAAAGCAAAACCAATACTTATAAATACAAAAGCTAATAAAATATTTGTTATAGCCTTTTTCAATCTCTCCATAAAATTGTAATTCTCCTTTTAGAAAAACAGTACTCTAATCATTTTTTCCATGAAGGTAAAACAATTTTTTTGTGATTACTTTTTATGATTAAAAATTAATTCCAAATTCTTTCCATTTTTTCAAAATATCCTCTTTTGTAATAAATCCTTCATGTCTCCATAATTCATTCCCCTCAGCATCAAGAAAAATTTGAGTAGGAATTCTACGAATTCCATAACTAAGTGCTAATTTTTTGTTTTTTGGTTTCCAGACATCTATAAATTTCACATTCATTTTCCGTTGATATTCTTTTTTTAATTCCTCTAAAATAGGCATCATCTTTTTGCAGGGAATACAATTATGAGCTCCAAAATCAAGTAATGTTGGCAATTTTTTTTGTGAATTTACTGCTAAAGAATTCGTTTTGTTTTCCTTCGTATCTTTACCGCAATTAACTATTACAAATAAAAACAAAATTATTCCAAAAAATAGATTGCTTAAAATACTCTTTTTCATAATAAAAATATCTCCTTGAAAATCAATTTCAATAGATAAATTTTTATAAAACGTCCGTCAGTTATGCTAAGTACCACTATATATCATCAACAATAAGCTATATCTCTGTGAAATATAAAATTGAGATGGTATTTTAGGGAGCAAAGGGAAATATATCCTCGCCTGTTAGACGATGTTGAAATATTTATCTTTCCCTTTCCTCAAGTTGTTTTTTCGCAAGAATTAATATTTTTTTCTCCTTTATCAAATCTTTTACATACTGAGGATTAGGAAAACTTATAGCATCAAATACGCACCATATCTCACATGATGTACATCCCACCATACATTGCAACGGTCTTGCTACAAATACTTTCCTCTTCTCCCGATCATAATCAAAAACATTTCTTCCACAACTGGTGACACACATACCACATCCAGTACATTTGCTTTCATCAATCGTAGGATACCAACTTATTTCTTCTCTTGGTACACCCTTCCAGTAGGCAAACTTTGGATCTAATTTTGTTTTTTTTTCACTCATTTTTTACCTCCTTGATATTTAGCAATACACCTAAATATTAGCTTATATACACCATTATTTTAATTACTTAAAATTTTTTTCATTTCTTCTAACTTTGGCAATTTCCCGGCGATTTTTACTTCACCATCAACTGCAAGGGCAGGAGTTACCATTACGCCAAATGATAATATTTTATTAATATCAGTAACCTTTTCAATTTCACAATCGAGAGCAAGCACTTTTGCAGCTTGTACAGCTATTTCTTCCATTAATTTACATTTTGGGCATCCTGTTCCTAAAACTTGAATTTTCATTATAATCCTCCTTTTTATGGTTTTACAATTTCATTTATGCAAAAAACATCCCGAATATCATGCCGCTAATAGTTGCCATTATTATTACAAGTGATACAAAAACTATTGTTTTTTTTGTGCCCAGTACACTACGAATAACAAGCATATTTGGTAAACTCAAAGCAGGCCCTGCCAATAAAAGAGCAAGCGCAGGTCCTTGCCCCATACCGTTTCCCAAAAGACCTTGCAATATCGGCACTTCAGTTAAAGTAGCAAAATACATAAAAGCGCCTGCAAACGACGCAAAAAAATTAGCAAATAAAGAATTTCCACCAACTGCTTTTGCTACCCATTCAGAAGGTATAATCCCTTCATGACCAACTCGTCCCAATAAAAAACCAGCCACTAATACACCTAAAAGTAAAAGTGGTAAAATTTGTTTAGCAAAATCCCATGAAGAATCAAACCATTGTGAGGTTTCTCCTTCTTTTGTAGCTATAATTATGGAAAACCCAATTGTTCCAGCAGAAAATGCTATCATAGGTTGATCAGGAAATATAAATCCCAATATCGCAACAGGTAAAGCAGTAAGAAGTACTTTCCATAACTTCAACTCAAACCATAAAACAAGTATAATGCCTAAAGATATCGCAAAAAAAGAGGTTATATACCATTTCGCACTATATATAGCAAACCAAAGTCCTGTTGTCTCTGCTGGTTTCCCCCAATTAGCAAATACAAGAATACCTACCATTGATGCAAAATATAACGCATTTTGCCATAAAGACCTTTTTACATCTTCCTCAGGCATTGCCATCTGAACAGCAGCTTTTTCTTTTTCTTCTTTTATAAAAATTAGATGCATAAGAAAACCAATAACTACACTAAACAAAATCGCACCAATGGCTCTTGCTATACCTAATTTTACACCAAGCACTCTTGCTGTTAATACAATAGCTAATACATTAATTGCTGGCCCGGAATATAAAAATGCTGTAGCAGGGCCAAGTCCTGCTCCCATTCTATAAATACCAGTAAAAAGTGGCAGTACTGTGCAAGAACAAACCGCAAGAATTGTCCCAGAAACAGAAGCAACACCATAGGCAAGTACTTTATTCGCTTTCGCTCCCAGATATTTCATAACAGAAGCCTGACTTACAAAAACTGATATTGCACCAGCTATAAAAAAAGCAGGGATCAAACAAAGTAAAACATGCTCTCTCGCATACCATTTTGCAAGATAAAAAGCCTCCATTATTGCATTATCAAAGCGATTATTCCCAACTGGGAGATAAAAAAATATCAAAAAAACACTGATTATCAAAGCTAAGTTCTTCCCTTCAGATTTCCAATTCATATTCTTCCCTTTTCTTTGAATATTTTGCCAATTAACCAAGCAATTTACAAAAAAACTACTCAACTAATTTAGATTGCTCATCTGCCAAATAATGAATAACAGATTCAACATAGCCCATAAAATTAAGTAAATCTGGTACAGTCAAACGGTAAAAAACTTGTTTTCCACGTTTATCATCTATCACAAGCCCGGCTTGTTTCAAAACACTTAAATGTTTAGATATTGTTGAAAAATCTGCATCTATATTTGTAACAAATTCACATACACATCGCTCACCTTTAGCCAATTCTTCTACCATATATAACCTTGTGGGATGAGCCAGTGCCTTAAGTATTTTTGCTTTAGCATTGTATAACAACTTGTCATTTTTCTTCATAAAAAAATCCACCTTTTTTATTTGGCAATATAACCAAATAATATTTCAATGTCAAGCATTTTTTATATTAAAATTGAGAATGAAATAGACAAGGTATCCCCTCTTTATTTAATTTCATATAATTCATGTTGTTTCCTTACTTTTTTTATTGCATTAACACTATAGGGTATATCAAGGTATCTTTTAATAAGAGACGCATT
>CAYLKS010000129.1:0-4299 GCA_964384205.1 uncultured bacterium
GTTGGATTGTTTCTTAATTTTCTAGTTATTTCTTTTATCTCGAAATATTTCATTTTTATTACTAATTAATTTGTGTACCCCTCTCCCTGTCGGGTCTCTCCCCTAAACTAGGGGAGAACGCTTTAAATAAAATTTATTGCAAATTATTTAAGTTTCTTGTTAAGTTTATTTAATGCTTCTTTCCCTTTCTAAGGGAAAGTGGCAACAGCCGATAGGGTTATATTAAGAAGTTAAAAATTCAATTGTTAAAATTACATGCCAACTCAAATTACTTTCATAACAATCAATCTGAAAGCAAGAATTAGCTTGACCGAATATAAAAGCTGGAGAAGAACTTAATCTATACTTTTGTAATTGTTAGGTGTTAAGGGCAGTATTTTTCACTCAATCTAAAATTTATTGGTACTATTAATCTAACATTAACTTTCTCACCATTTAGCATTCCTGGCTCCCATTTTTGATTTAATGATTTTAGAGCTCTAATAGCCTCTTTATCCAATGAAGGATGGACACTCTGAATTATTTGCGTATCAATCAATTCGCCTTCGGTATTAATAACATAGGATACTATAACTCTTCCTTGAATACCCTCAGCTTTCATATCATTTGGGTAGTTTATATTAACGGCTATATTCATAGCAAAACTCTTTTCCCCACCAGGATATTTTGGTAAAATTGGAGTCCAATGATACACATTGTCTTCAAGTTTTTCCCCATTTAATGAAAAATTGGTAATGTTAACCAATTGATTATTTCGATAAACTTCAATAGATTTTATACTACCATTAGGATAAAATCTTTTTAATTCACCTTCAAGTTCTAGAGTTAATAATTTTTTTGTGTAACCTTCTTGTTCTATATAATACTCATTATAATCTTTAAAATGGTAGCAAGTATCAATCTTTTCATATATTCTAGTCCGAATGAGTCTATGATTTCTTTTGTCATGTTTTTTAAATACTATAGTTGATTTCCTTTTAAAGTAAGCGTCTTCAGGTGTTGTTAATTCTACCCATTTATTATCTTTTTTATAAAAAGAACTTATAAGAATGTTCTCTTTTTTATCTACTTTAATTTTTTTTGAAATAAAAGCTTTCTCAGCATTTGAAGGTCTATTATAAATGTCATAATAAAATATGTTTTCACTCTGGGCAATTCCTAAAAAAGTCAACTGAATAAATAATGTTATAAATAATAGATGCTTCATACTGTTTATTTTTTTAAATTATTTGGCAACACATAAGCCCCTATAAAAACCTCAGTGTTTTATAAAAATTAATTAAAATTAATTTTTTTTTGAATATATTCTGAAAAAATATGATTGTAATTTAAAAAAATTAGTAAAATCTTAAATATTTTCACCTTAATTTTATAAGACTTAATATGATAAAAAAAAGATCTGAATTAATCTCAGAATATTTCTTAATTTCTATTTCCTCCATATCCTTATATCCAATAAAGCTTGTGACTTAAAAATCTTTGAGATATCACTAATGGACCCAATTCTTATACTAAATGGATTGTCACTTTCATTTTCATAGAATAGTCGAAACTCATTTTGATAATCATATATATTTGATTTATGGAAAACACCTGCCTTCCCAGAGAAAATTTTATAATTATAATAATCTACGAAACCACATTTAAATTTAATGCTATTAGCTTCAAATGAAGCTTTAACTCGATTTATAAATTCTTCAGTATATGTAATTACTAAACAATAATCACCAAATTCAAGGTTTCTCTCGTCTACAGAAACTAATTCACCCTCTTTTGGCATAAACAATGTGTACATCGAAAAAATATTTCCTTTAGTCTTGGCATACTCCTGATAAAACTGACAATTAAAGTATTGATTCTTTTGTTTGCTAAACTCCAACCAATCATTGTTTATCTTTAGTTTTATAAAATCACCTTGACTTACTATATGCCTTCCTTCGTGTAAATCTCCACGTAATTTGCCATCCTCAATATTTTTGAAAAAATTAATCGGATTCATATAAATCAATCCTTTGTGATAGAACTCTTCTAAATGTTTTTTTTCTCCGATCTTTATAAAGGCTACTATTTCCTTTTGGCTCATGGACTACCTAAATTAAGCACAACAATAAAATAAGACACACCATTGTATCTTATACCCATTATACAATTAATTTATTCCAAATTTAATTAAAATAATAAAATTACCAACTAACTAAGCGGCAATCTAACAAAAAACGAAACCTTTTACAGAACAAAATAATTTGAAACGTAATTGTTTATTTTATTTGCACCCCTCTCCCTGTCGGGTATCTCCCCTAAACTAGGGGAGAACGCCTTGAATAAAATTTATTGCAAATTATTTAAGTTTCTTGTTAAGTTTATTTAATGCTTCTTTCCCTTTCTAAGGGAAAGTGGCGACAGCCGATAGAGTTATTTTAATAAACTGAAAATTTAATTATTAAAATTACATACCCACTCAAATTACCTTTATAACAAACAAACCCGTCACCTTTGGGTTCGCTCAACATCGAATATAAAAGCTGTAGCAGACCTTGCTCTACAGGGATTTTATATTCTTGGGTGTTGTAGGTGTTTATTTACGTTCGGTTGAATACTTATGTAAATATACAAGCAATATGTCTTGCCAATAACACCTTTTTTTCTAATCATTTAGCTTGTTTATTTTTTTAGTGAACTTTTAATAACAGACAGCCTTGGAAATAGGCTGTCTGTTATTTTTGAAAATGAAGCTGAATTATTCTTCCATAACAAACTCTTTAGCTTTTTGTAGAATATCCGATATTTTATTGCGTGCTTCTTTATCCTTTTTCTTTAAATAGGTTTGCGCATCTTCAATATCTTTTTGAAGTTGCTCTATGTACGGTTTTGTCTTTTGATTTCCATATTCTTTACTACGGATGTACCATTCATTAGCTTCTTCAAGATAAGTCTGTGCCTGAGCATATGTTTTTTCTGACTGAGCGGCTATTTTTGCTTTCAAAAGGGCTTCTTCAGCTCTAAGCTCAGCATATTTTCTATTGACTGTAGCAATATTTCTTTCTTTCTCTGCCTGAAATTTATAATTGTATTTTTCAGACAAAATCTGTGCTTCATCAACAGCAGCAGATACATTATCCAAAGCATCATCCTTTTTCTGAACAACACTCTTTTTAGCAGTATTTACTTTTGTATCCAATAAGTCAATTTCTGCTTTTGTTTTCTCATCAGCTGTATTTTTTGCTTCTGAAAGATACTTAATGGCATTGTCTAATTCTGCTTCTGCTTTTTGTTTAGACTTGTCAATTTCAAGTGCAATTTGAGACTTTAGAAGAGCCACTTTTGCATTGGCTAAAGCATAATTGGTTTTGGCTTTTTTTCCCAATGATGCGATTAAATCTGATGTTTCAACTTTTGCATTTTCACTTGTAGTCACAATTTTATTGTCGATGGCAGTATTGTTGGATTTATAACCCCATACTAATGCACTGACCAATAAAACGGCAAGTATTCCAATTATTACATTTTTAGTATTAATGATTTTTTTATTTTTAAAAGTTAATAAATTATTTTATGAATTTACTTTATTTGAAAGCTCTTTTAACCAGCCTGATACTTTACTAAGTGAATGACTTGTCAATCTTTTTGAATGGCTTTTTGCTAAGTTCACTAAATCTGTTGCTGCCTCCTTACTTTTGTCAGCGGTTTTGTGTAGAGCATTTGAAATAGCTTCTGAATTTTCATCCTTCTTTTCGATAGCATAATCCTTTAGCGCATCGCCTATTGCATCAAGTTTACTTTTTGCTTCTTTCTTGGTTTCATTAAGGTCGCTAAGTGTAACTTCTATTTGCTTTTTTGCTTTGTCTTCAATATTATCTATTGAGTGCCTGGCTTTGTCTGACGCATCATCAAAAAGCTCTTTTGCTTTTTCAGCAGCTTGTTTACTTACGTCTAAAGCATTTTCGCCTTTCTGTTTAGCAACATTAACCATAGTCTCAGCTGATTTTTTCATCACATCTTCTATTTCAACACCCTTTTCTGTTAATCTATCAGCATATTGTTGCCCCTTGTCTTTCACCTCACTTATACCTTCATAGATACCATCAAGTGTATCTTTTGTAATTTCCTTAACCGTATCAGATGTCTGGTTTTTAATCTCAATAGATTTTTTAAATTCATCTCCAACAAATGTGATAATGTCGTTTTTAATGTCTTGACTTTCTTCGGCAATCTTTACCACTCCCTTTTTTATTTTTTCTTTTGTTGTCATTTCACCTCCTTTTTAAAAGATTAATTGAAATAAATTACTCTACAAAAATA
>CAYLKS010000130.1:0-4270 GCA_964384205.1 uncultured bacterium
AGTTCACCTTTTGTTGAAGGATAAAAACTACCTGCAAATTCCGGGGGTCTCATAATTTAATTACTTATCAAAATATCTTAAGTATATTCTAAAATTACAGGTACTTAATTATGATGTTTTCCTCTATTGGATATTTTGGAATATTTGATACTGTCCAGTTGCTCTGCTATTTCATAATGGTTTATTGTTCTATTTTATGGTTTATTGTTTTTATTAAGAACCATTACAAATTCTTTGTTGACAAACCTATAAAAAATTATCCTTCAGTTACATTTCTCATCCCGGCTTATAATGAAAAAAAGTTCCTCCCTAAATGCATAAATTCAGTTTTAAATCTTGATTATCCTAAAAATAAAATAAAAATTATCTGTATAAACGACGGGTCCACAGATAAAACTTCTGAAATATGCAAAAATATAAAAAACCAAAGAGTGATTGTCATCAATAAAAAAAATACAGGGAAAGCAGACTCGCTCAACACAGCGCTAAAATTAGTCGATACTGAATTTGTTGTGTCTATGGATGCAGACTCCTTTCCAAAAAAAGATTACTTGAAAAAAATAATTGGTCATTTTGATAACAAAGAGATTGCTGCTATTTCTCCAGCCATGAAAATTAACAAACCACAAACATTTATGCAACAAATACAATGGGTAGAATATATCTTTTCAATTTATCTAAGGAAACTGTTTGCAATATTTGACTGTCAGTATGTCCTTCCGGGTCCGGGCTCTATTTATAGAACAGACAAACTTAAAGAAATTGGTGGATGGGATAAACACAGCCTTGTGGAAGACACTGAACTGGCTTTCAGGATGTATGAAAAAGGATACAAAATTGAAAACTGCATAAACGCATATGTTAACACAGAATCTCCCGCAACTTTCAAAGAATTATTCCGCCAAAGAGTAAGATGGTATAGAGGATATTTACAGACCACCTTACAATATAAGCATTTGCTTGGAAATTCAAAATATGGAAATCTTGGTCTGTTTATATTGCCAATTAATTTTGCGTGGATTTTTATTCTTGGATTTTTATTCTTCATGCCTTTATATACATTCATTAAAAATTTTTTAGAATATCTGCATACTTTGTCTCTAGTTGGTTTTGAATGGTCTAAATGGACGCTTAATTTTGACATCTTGTATGTAAGTTCCTATAGTTATTTTTTTGTATTGTTCTTCCTGATGGGTATAATTACTGTCCTTCTTAGTTTATATACTTCAGGCGAGAAAATAGATTTTAAAACAAAAAAAATATTTTATTTTGGGTATTTATTTATTTATCCTTTCCTATATTCTATATTCTGGATTGCAGCTGTAGTATATGAAATATTTAAAATAGATAATAAATGGTAAAAAGAAAAATAGATGCACAACTGTATATTATAGTATTCTTTATAACCCTGTCTGTCTTCGTCGCAGGTCTTTTTCTTGGAAGTATTCTTAGTAAATATAAATTAAACAGTTTATCTGAGGATTTAGAATCTCTTAAGAGAATGAGAAACACACAGGAAACAAATATTTTATTGCTCGATTCCCTTGATAAAAAAATATGTTTGGGTCTTAATACTTACATTAATGATATGTTGCCTGAAATAGAGAACCTTGCAGAAAGAGTTGCCTATTATGAACGCAGTGCTGATAGCAAAAGATTTGGAATTAAAGAATATGAAGATATCAAAAAAGATTATAACTTGTTATTGATCAGATATTGGATAATGACCAATAAATTGGAAGAAAATTGCGATGAAAATATAGTAGATGTTATTTATTTTTACTCAAACAAAAAATGTGATGACTGCAAAGACCAAGGTATTTATCTCGATAGCATAAAAAAACAATATCCTGAAACTATGATATTCGCTTTAGATAAAGATTTAAATTTATCCACTATTAATATCTTGGCAAAATCTTTTAATATTACCGAAGTTCCTTCATTAGTAATTAATGGGAAAAGTTATTCTGGTTTGAAAACCAAAAGAGAAATAATAGAATTAATTACTAGACCTAACCAGACTAATTGACTTTATATATAAATATTTCCTGATTGCAACCCCCCTCTATTTTTTTTACCAATAATAATCTTTCATGATCATCCAACAGACTTTTGTTATACTCAGTCCCAACAATTGAATTATAAGCAAAATATTGCGGATTATAAATATTTATCAGGTTTGTGATATTCTCATCCCAGGTGCTTGAAACAGAAGTATTGAGATAATAACCCAACCATGGCCAGTAATTGCTGATTATAAATTTTGGTTTTTCTTCAAGAGAATTAAAATATTGAACCGAATTTAAAATACTTCTATAGGCATCGCAATTATTCTCCAAGCTCATATGAATTAAACCTAAGAATAAAAAAATACTGTAAAGTGAAATTAGGAGTAATGAAATAATTTTAAAATTAAATTTCTTTAAAACCCGTCTTTCACTAAACCAGATCAAACCAGAATAACTGATCAAATACAAAAATGGCAAAAAAACAACATAATATCTTGCTAACTTCATATTTACAAAAAACAGATAATAAATCAAAGATATTATTGTATAAGAAACAATTAAATATTCTTTGTGTTTAGTCAAAAAAATCAATCCAAATGGTAGAGGAAAAATTAGCAACCCGAGTGTTAAAAATAAATTGTTTAATTGCAGTGTAATTGGTTGATTTGTTGTGTAATTCGCAACTATGTTATACTGTTCTTTGAAATCCCAAATAATATCATTATAAGTTATATAATTATAACCCATCCAAGGCAATAAAACCAGTAAACCAAACGAAGCAAACAAAAGAAATCCTCTATAATCTTTTTTTAGTATAAATTCAATAAGCACCGCCAAAGCAAACAAACCTACAGTAAATCTGGATAAAAAAGCCAATGCAAAAAAAGCACCTGAAACTGAAATAAACGCAAATCTTCTGGATTCTCTATATTTAAGAAAACTCAAAAAAGACAATAATAAAAACATAAGCGCCGGGATATCTGTATAAACTCTAAAACCCCAAAGAATAAATTGTGATGAAATGGAAAATAAAAAAACAATCAAAATAGAATCATTTATGGAGAAAAATTCCCTTGAAATTAAATAAAAAACAAACACGGTCAACAAACTCATTAAAATAATAATAAATCTGGCTGCAAAAATACTTTCACCTGTAAAATACCAAACAGAAGCAATTATATATTCTAAAAGAGGATATCTAAAATCCTCGATAAAATTACTTCCACCTAAATGATTTCGCGCATTTCCAAGATAAGCGCATTCGTCCCACAAAAGAACCGGACTCAAACTATTAAATAACAAAAAAATAATTAACAGAAAAATCATTAAAGAAGACAATAGATACAATTCCTTTCTGGTTTGTATTAGTTTCATAAAAAACCGTAGAAAATTAAGTTATATTCTAAAACAATCAAAAGTATCTATTATGAGCTTTACCCTGATAATTCCCACCTATAATGAAGGAAAAATTATTGAAAAATCAATTTTAAAATTAGAAAATTTCCTTGAAAAAAATAAACTAAACGCTGAAGTGATTATTTCCGATGGAGGGAGCATGGATGACACCCTGATAAAATCAAAAACACTAAAAAAAAGATATGCCAATCTGGAATTAATTGAAAGAAATAGTCAAACTGGAAAGGGTAAAAGTATTGAAGAAGCAATAAAAAAATCAAACTTGAAGTTTATTGTATTTATGGATGCGGATCTGTCTGTCAACTTAAACTGTCTGCCAAAAATACTCAATTATCTAAAACAGAATTATGATATTGTAATTGGATCAAGGTTTAATAAAAATAGTGAAGTAAAAAGAAAATTTACAAGGAAAATTATTTCATCTGTTTATTCTTACATGATTCGGAGTTTATTTGGATTGAAAATAAAAGATTATCAATGTGGATTTAAGGGATTTAATCGCAAAAAAATAATGCCTCTTTTGGAGAAAATTGAAAATAAAGATTTTTTCTGGGATACTGAATTAATAATCAGGGGTAATGCACAAGGATTAAAAATTAAAGAATTTGGAGTGCAATGGGAAGAAACCAGAAACTCAAATATAAACATTCTTACCACGAGTATAAGTTTCCTGAAAGCCCTTGTCTGGTTGAGATTGAGGATTTGAAAATGAAAAATTATTTCAAAAAAATTGTTTATTTTGCATTGGATTATTTATATTATATTCTCTCAAAATATTCTTAAAAATAGATATAACTTAAAATATAAAATTTATAGAAATTAAAAAAAATAAAAAAGATTAAAAA
>CAYLKS010000131.1:0-4267 GCA_964384205.1 uncultured bacterium
CTAAGGTATGTGGCCTCGGTTATATTAGCTGGTTCCAAAGATAATCCTATTTCTAGGGCTGTGGTTGCAACTTCAAGCTTCTTATCATTTGATGCTTTAGAATTATCCTCAGCTTCAAGTGCAGCTATTTTTAGTTTTAGTGATGACTCATTCCTAATTATACCATCCAAAATATCTGATGGGTCCTTCACAATGTTAACAAGGGCCTTTTTTGCTGCATCTTTTACATACCTTGAATATCCGCCATTGGCCGCAAGAAAAACCGGAAAGAAACCAACCGAATCTTTAAATCTTTCCAATGCATATATGCATGCATATGCTATAGAATCCTGACCTTGGATATTCTGTGCACCCCTATAGAGAGTAAGGTTCTTCAGCAGCATGGCAATATGCTGAGCATATTTTTTTGCTCCTATTTTTCCCAGTGTCATAATTGCTTCACTTTTTACAAAGGGATCATTTGTATTCTTAACAATATCATAAACCAGATCCTCTGCTTCTTTAGCTCTAAGTTCACCTAACTTCCTAATCACCAAGATCTTTAATTTTTTTACAATTTCCAGATCTTTTTTATTGACATTTACCACCTGCGTAAGTTCATCCAATGCATTAATCAGTGTAGGGATAATATCTCTATTCTGTATCTCAATTATATTTACCATAACATCATACTTCTGTTGATAAGTTTGAGCCTTATTGTAAAGTCTGGTCCATAATTCGGTAACCTCATCCCCAAACAAAAAACTAGAAGTAATCGAAAATAAAAATACCAACATTAATAATGCAAAACCCCGTTTAATTGTCTTTATTTTCATAATACTAACTCCTTGTGTTTACTCAATTGATATAGCAAAAGATATTTCTAAGCATATCAAAAAACGAAGTTGCCCCTGGTTTATTCTATTTGAAAGATTCCTTTAACTGCCTATCATCGTATATTACTTCTTATCAAACACTATATAATTTTTTTCTATCTTTTCAATCAGATCACCATTACCGTTTTTAATAACCATTTCGATTACATTCTTATTTGAATCATACTTGTACGATATTGTTCTAATTATATCTCCCGATGCCTTATAATACAATTCATTTTTTAGAAGGTCATTGCTGTAATTGTATTTCACATATTTTTCTATAGTTCCCTGAGAATTATAGTATACTTCTTTTATCTTTTTATCATCTGAATAAATAATCTCAATATAACTCTCTAAACTATTATCAGCACCATATATCTCCTTTTTAACTACTTTACTATCGTTGTAATAATACCTAGTAAATGCCATTTTAATACCTTTCCCATCATATACTTCCCATAGAGTTTTATTCCCTGCACCGTCATATTTATATTTTGATACTGTTTGAATATTATCCTTTGAGTCAAACTGAGTTACAGATGACAATTTTCCATCATTACAGTCATAGACGTAATAAGTTAATATCTCACCTTTTTCATTATACACTATTTTTTTATGCAAATACCCATCAGTGTAAATAAATTTAATCTCACTTAAAATTTCATTATTCGGAGTTTTTTGAATCTCTTCTATGAGATTACCATTTTCATCATATGAATATTCCTTAATAGTATCAATAGTTCCGTCAGGGAAGTATACTGTCTGATTTTTTATTAGATATATCTTTTTTACAACAGGTGCCTGCGTTGCCTTTTTTTCTACTTTTGATTTTTCTGCTGGTTGCTCAGCTGAAGGACTGGTTTCAACAGTCTTTTTTTCTGCAACAGGAGCTTTGGACATCTTTTTTCCTGCCGTAGCACAACCGGTAAGTGATAATACTATTATTAAAATAGTCGTTATTCCTAAATAATAATTATTCTTTTTCATCAAATTCCTCCTATTGTTTGAATTATATTCATTTTATATACAATTTAATCCTCTTTAAAATGATAAACATTCAACTGTAATATTTCAAATTTTTTTAGATTTTCTTTTTACCATCAATTGATGGTTTTATTTATTCCATTAACCTCCTTTTAAACTGGAGTATATTATCTTTTTATACCAAAAAAAATCAAACAATCTTTAAGACTTGATTCTTATGATAAATGAACAATACATATAATTATAATTTTTATTATAATATTATAGATTCTGACATTTAGGCCAGAAAGATATTGGTGTATATTTTTAAGCAAATCCTGCATAATTCCAGAACAAGACCGAGATTAAATTTTCGCTTAAAAGAGAATGGAAATTGTATTAAAGAACAAGCAACTCTGGTTTTTATTATAGAATAAAGCACTTTCCCTATTTGAATCTCGACAATTGTTATTATTTTAGTATATTAGAACACAAATACTATTCGGTGGATAAAAATAATGGACCTTGGTTTAAATGATAAAATTGCTCTGGTTACAGGTGCTGCAGGAGGCATTGGTTCTGCAATAGCACGGGGATTATGTGAAGAAGGATGCAAAACTATTTTTGTTGATATTGATACTGATGGTCTTAAGAGAGCCACCAGAGGATATAAGCCTTCAGCAATAGAAGAAATATGCGATATAACGAACAGAAAAAAGGTGAAAGATCTATTTAAAAGAATAATGATAAAGTTTGGAACACTCCACATTCTCGTTAATTGCGCCGCTGTTAATAGTGCAGAATACATTGAGGAAATACAGGACGAAATACTACAAAAGATATTCGATGTAAACATAACGGGATATATATATCCGACCATATATGCTATACCACTTATGAAAAAAGCAGGGTATGGAAGATTAATCTATATAAACTCCAATTCGGGATTAAAAGCTTCAGCTGGTTTACCACTGTACTCAGGTTCAAAGTATTTTAATAGAGGATTTGCCATATCTACTGCTCTTGAATTGGGGAAATACGGTATAACATCTAACTCTATCTGTCCCTCCGATGTATATCCTGAAGGTGAAATAGAGGCTAAAAGTTGGAAAAATGAATCCCTTCTCAAAATATCCTTTGAAAAAGAAGGGGTAAGCTCGTTAAAGGAATTGATAAAAAAGCGAAACAGCAAAAATCCAATGAAAAGGTCGTGTACAGTGGATGATATTAAGAATATAGCTCTCTTTTTAGCCAGTGAAAAAGCAGGATTTATAAATGGTCAAAGCATTGGTGTAAATGGAGGAACTATTCCGTATTAGTAGCTATATTTTTCTGAATTGGTATAAAAATTCTTTAAAATTTTTCTTTTATATATTATTATTTTTACATGTTAGATTCCCCTGTTTTAACACTTAACTCAAGTATGATACCCATCGATATCTGTAATGTAAAAGAAGCAGTAATATTACAGATATTAAACAAGGCTGAAGCGGTAAAGGTTGATGAAAATTATGTAATCCGCTCTCAATATCTTTCAATACCATTGCCCCGTGTTATCATGCTTTTAAATTTTCATCGTATTCCCAGGAAAAAGGTTGTATACTCAAGATTAAATATCATCTATAGGGACGATATGAGATGTCAATATTGCGGGAAAAGGTTTAAAATTGATGAGCTTACCGTAGATCATGTTATCCCTATAAGTCGATGGGATGAAATACCTCCATCAAAGAAACCTGAAAGTCCTAATTCATGGGAAAATCAGGTAGCAGCTTGCAGAAGGTGTAATGCAATTAAGGGAAATAAACTTCTGGAAGAGACGCATTTAAAACTGTTAAAACAACCGGTTGAACCAAAATATATGCCATACCTCGTGATATCAAAACAAAAAGCAAAACAGTACGGTTGGCTTGAATTCCTTAACTATAATGTAAGAATAATAGAGGCAATACAAACATAAATTGAACAGCCCCTATATATTCAGGTAACTAAATAAATGAACAAACAAACTTATAGGTATAACAATAAGTAATTCTAATCTATATGTTTTTCGAAAAACATACCGGCAATATAAATAAAATAGAAATTTTCACTTTTTAATAATAAACTGCGATTACCTATTGCTTTTTCATATAGAGCTTTATTCTTAATTTTTTGGGGGAAAAAAATGGAGATAAAGAGAGGTAAGACAACTATAAAAACAATTGTTGCTGACATAACAACTTTAAAAGTAGATGCTATAGTGAATGCTGCTAATTCAAGCCTTATGGGTGGAGGAGGTGTTGACGGAGCCATTCACAGGGCCGGAGGGCCTACAATACTGGAAGAATGCAAAAAGATTGTTACCAAAATCGGAAGACTCCCAACCGGTGAGGCTGTTATTACAACGGCGGGTAATATGCCATCTAAATATGTAATCCATACAGTAGGACCTGTATGGCATGGTG
>CAYLKS010000132.1:0-4216 GCA_964384205.1 uncultured bacterium
CTGTAATAAATGGCATTAAAAAGGCATGGGAATAATCTTCATTGGTTGATACTTTAGCATAAATACCTGCTAATGTACGGGCATAAACAATCAAAATCAGAGAGGTTAACACAGTAATTTGTAGCCAGACCTTTCTGATTATTGTTATTTCTAGCTTATGCGACCTTGGTGTAGGCATAACCTTACCCTACTAGAGCCAACTCAGCAAACCCAATAAACTCTATAAACTCAATTAACTAGTCTATCCACACGCCCCAGAAATTTTGCCTCTATCACCCACTTTGTAGGGATATGAATGTATTTTTTCATAATCTCACCTACACTACCAATCATCCAACAATTCCGATTGCACCTTTTTACCATCCTTCTAATTCTTTCCGCATCAGGACTATACCAAATTTCTTCAAAACTTTTTTCTTTTAAATTCCCCATCGTTTCTTCCATCACATTGCATGGTCTTACTTCTCCAAAAGGGTCTAAATAAAAGGAATTAAAAGCCATCTCGCAGGGCAGAAGTCTTTTATTTCCTTTGATATAATTTATAATCCCATAATTAAAATAGGCCCTATACCAGTCTTTTATCCTATTTGATTTTAAAAGTTCTTTTATCAATTTTTTAAATTCTCCAATAACCAACTCTTTATTTTCAATCTTATTATCAAACTTATGGAAATAATAGGAATTATGTACAGTAGCCGTAGCGAATTCCATCTTCATCAACTTAGCTAGATGGTATAACGGTAACAAATCCTTTGCATTTTTGTCTGTTACAGTCATTCCAAACCCAACGTCTTTTATCCCCATAGTTCTTAACTCAATCAAAGTCCTTAATCCTTTATCAAAACCGTCCTTTATTCCCCTTAAAGTATCGTTTGTCTTCGGCAACCCTTCAATACTGATTCTAATACCTATATCTGGGTGCCTTTGGGCTAGTTTAAGGATCTTTTCTGAAAAAAAACCATTTGTGCTTATAACTAATCTTTTACATTTTTTCTTTAAAACAGATATAATTTCATCCAAATCATCTCTCATAAAAGGTTCCCCGCCAGTCACATTTATTACCCTAATCTGGGGCAGTTTTTCTAGTGTTTTTACATCAATTTCTTCACTCTTTTTTGTAGGATATTTCCAAATGTTACACATATAACATTTGGCATTACACCGATAAGTAACACCAATGATGCCAAAAATAATAGAATTTTTATTTAAAAAACTAATCAATTTCGGTCTCCATTATAAATAGATAGATTGCAGTTTTTTCCATGCCTCTACATACTCAAATTTTTCAAAAGAGCCATATTCCCTGCCTTCAACTTTCCAACATTTCATAATACAATCGCTCAAATTTATCCGCAATCTTATCCCAGCAATAATGTTTAAGGACATATTTAGCAACATTTCTTTTTTTCTTATAAACTAAATCTGGATTATTAATCAACATTTGTAAACATTTTTGTAAATCCTTGTAATCCTTTGCCTTAAATGTATAGCCAAAACCTCCTAATGCCTCAAGATTTTCTGGAATATCACTTACTACACAACAATTTCCATAACTCATTGCTTCTAACAGAGAGGTAGAAAGTCCTTCTATTTCTGAAGGTAGCACATAAATATATGCGTTGCTAAAAAATTCTTCTAATAGCTTTCCATGGATAAATCCCGTAAATATTATATTTTTATTTTTCTTTGCGTTTTGATACAAAGATTTTTTATATGCCTCCTCATATGGGGCATCGCCTGCAATGACTAACTTTAGATCTGTCTTTAGCTCGTTAAAGGCATCAATAAGATAATGGCATCCTTTATCTGGAACAAGTCGTGCTGCAAAAAATATATAATCATTTCCATTAATTCCAAATTTTTTTATTTTATTAGGCAGTCTTTTTTTAGGTCTATTTACACCTGTTGGAATATAGACCACTTTTCTACCAAACTTTTTTTCATAATAGCGTTTTAATACCTTTGAGACTGCTGTTACCTTGTTTGGAAAATAGATGGCTGAGAAATCACTTAATTTAAAAAATAATTTGCCAAAATGTCCCCATTTTGGTCTTTTCCACTCAAGCCCATGAATCTGAACTATGGTTTTTCTCTTCAATATCCTTGGCAAAAAAGAAAAGATAGAAGGGCCCACTGCATGATAATGCACAATGTCAATGTTTTTTTCTAAAAATTGATTTAAACTAGCTAAAAGACAAAGTGATATCTTTTGAAGGTTTCTACTATTTATGCATGGCAAAATTTTAATATCCATACCTCTATAAATAGTCTTTTTTGTTCCATAATAAGGGCTGCAATAAACGATAACTTCATGTCCCTTTTTTACCAACCTACTGCCTAATTCTTCTGTATACTTTTCTATCCCTCCTCCTAGAGGCATTCCCTTTACGGCAATAAAGGCAATTTTCATGATTTAATATACACTTTTTCGTATATTTCCATCAATCTTTCATAATGGAGTTTAGCATTATATTCTTGCTCAACTTTCTTTCTAGCATTTTGCCCCATTTCTTTTATTTCAATAGATGGTTTCTGCATCATCAACCGTAATTTAGACTGCAAGTCTTCTTTATTGCTTGGCTCAAATAAATAACCATCTATCCCATCCTCTATTATTTCAGTAATCCCACCAATTTTTGCTCCAATTACTGGCTTTCCACAAGCAAATGCCTCTAATATGCTCATTGGTGCATTTTCATACCATTTTGAAGGCAAAATTACTGCTAAGGCATTTTGTATGGTTTTTTTTAATTTTTCTCCACTTAAGTACCCAGTAAATTTAACATTGTTATTATTTAATTTTTCTGCTCTCTTTTGCATCTCTGCTTTAATAGGACCTTCTCCTACAATCATAAGTTTTATTTTAGGGAGATTTAAATCACAAAATGCATCTATCAGCAAATCTATCCCTTTTTCTATTGAGATACGCCCGAAATAAAGAAAATAATCTTTAAAACTATAATTTGCTTCATATTTATTTAAATCTATAAAATTAGGGATATAGACAATTTTTTCTCTGTCCATACCAAACTCAATCAATTTATTTTTTAAAAAGTGGCTTGGTGCAATAAAATAATTCACATTTTTTTGGTATTTCCCTAAAAATTTATTAAAGGCTGTTTCAATGGCATAGATTAAAGAAGCGAGATAACTATTCTTATGACATTTATTTAAAATTGCCATATAAAACTTTTTCCCTTTACAATCTTCACAAACTCTCCCGTTTCGCATTAATTTATAATTTGGACATATAAGCTTATAATCGTGTAAAGTCATTACAACAGGCAGGCCATGATTTTTAGCAACATCCAAGACTGATGTAGTAATCCTCCCATATATATTATGTGCATGTATGACATGTGGTTTAAAAGAATCTAAAAATTTTTTAAAAAACTTTTTATTTTTTTGTGAATAAATAATTTCACTTATTAATTTTATGGCTGATAAATCAATTTTTATTTTATCAGTTTGAATATCTGGAGGGTAAAAATGGCTATATTTGCTTGGGAAATTCTCTTGATGATTTCTTGAAAATACTCCTACTATATGCCCATGCTTTTCTAGCAATTTAATCTCACTAAAAAATACCCTTTCTGAACCCCCGCGCAAATAATAATAATTATTTATCATTACAATTTTCATAAATTATTACAATCTAACTTGCCAATTGCTATGATACCCAGCCCTTCAACATCCGTTCAATTTATTTCTTTTCCTCTGTGTTAATTTATTTAATTATCACAGGCTTACCATCAAATTTATTTGCTTCTATTCCCAATATGTGAAGTATTGTAGGTGCGATATCTATTAAACTGGGGTTATAGTTGTTGACCTTGCCATTATAGTTATAAGCAAAAAATACTCCATATTGTTTATGTCCACCTGAAATTTTTTTATGAGTTAGATTTATACTGAATAAAGGGCTATAAAGTTGCCAGCTCACACCATATCGTTCATTCAATTTAAACAAAATATCAGGAAAATATTTTGCAGAATTATAGATTTCCTCTCGTTTGCATATATATTCAAAAACAAACTCCCCATCTGGAGTTTTTAATTCTTTTAACTCCTTAATCAAATTTTCCCTAAATTTTTCATAATTAATTCCTTTTGCATCAAGTAGCTTTCTATTCAACTCGATGCCTCCATAAGGATTTGAACCATTGAGATTTGGAATATTAACCAAACTTTTATTGGGCTGCATTAAATAAGAGGA
>CAYLKS010000133.1:0-4161 GCA_964384205.1 uncultured bacterium
GAATTTTTTAGACCCACAAAAATCAAAATAAGGATTGCTTTGTTTTTTACGATCTTGTTTTTACTAAGAGTTATCTCTCTAGTATGTTTTATCTCTCCTGAATCTACTGGAAGGTGCAATACTTATATTTCCACCATTCTATATGAAAGTATTTTTTATTTAATTGGATTATTATTAAAAATCATATCTTTATTTTTTAGTTTATTATATAGAGGTATAACTATTTTGGCAATTGAAATGATTTTTGGTTTCTTCCTTTTATTGATTTTGTTATATTCCTTCAGTTGCCTGTTTGATTTTCTTTACAATTCTTTCGGAAAATCCAAACATAATAAAATTCTAAGATTTATTTTGATAATAATCACTTTGGCGATTATTGCTTTTCCGATTTCTATAGAAAACTGCAGATCAGATACTTCAATTGAGGATTTTTATGAGAAATGCAAGGATTATTGCGGAGATGCAACTTCTTTAAATTATTGCAATTATTATTTTGAAGGGTCTTATTGGAGACCTGACTGGAATGATAATGGAATTGAAAATGAATTGATTAAAATTGGAGGTGATATAAACTATAATGTTTGCGAAGATAGAATTTATTGTTTTCACATTATTCCTTGCGAAAGATTTGGGGAAAATCCTATTGAAGGTTGCGCAAAACAACTATGCCGGGCAGGATATATAAAATATGAGAATATAACACTTGCCTCGCGGTATGTGCTTGATGAATTTAATATTAAATCAGGAAACTGCAATCTACCAGATAACAACTGGCATTCTCTTTATTTCCCGGAAAATGTTTGCGAGAAATATATTAATGTAAATCAAATAGAATAAAATATTTTGAAAATTGAATATAATTTATTTCTCCGCAGGAATATTAATCTCTGCCTTCATTATTTCCACAGTGCTTATCGGATAAATAATATTTAACACTCTTTTCAAATCTCTCTGAAGTTCATCATTGAGTATTTTGTTCATAAGCGCATCAAACTCAGTCCCTGATAAAGATAAATTAATAAAATTTTCTATTTTTTGTCTTATAACTTTTGAAACACTGGTCTGCACATTTCTTGTGGTAATAACAAAAACCTTCAGTACAATTTCTTTACCGTCTTTTGTTTTTCCAGCTATTCGTCCGTCAATTCTTGTTGAGAATTTCCTTATATTTTTTGAGAGATAACTTTTTGATACTTCATAACCTGCAAGAGAGCAGTTTGCTTTATCTTCTTCAACATCTGTGATTTTAAAATGGAACTTGTAATAATATTTTTTCATATTTTTGTTTATATCGCGGGCATATAATGATAATTTCCTCCCTATTATTTTATCAGGCTTATCCGCTCTTGTAACCCCTATTACAGTTCTTCCAAAGAACTTTGGGGAGATTATCCGAAATTCTTTTTTCATTTTGCCTTTCATTTATCTAATTATTAATAATCTTTAAGAAGTCTAAATAAGGTTCAATATGGAATGATCAAAGTATTTTATATGAAATTTCAACTGAAGCTGATATATTTTGCTAAAATAAGTATATTTTATCAGAATCTAATTAATATATGGCAGAAAAGCCTAAATTAACTTACAGACGATTAATCAACCAGCACCTTAAAATCCTCAAAAAACTGCAAAGCAGATCTGGTTTATTTTTTGCTTCAGGGTCTAATAAATCCTATTATTATGATAAAAGCTGGTTAAGAGATAATTTTTATGAATGTATGGCATTTGAGGTAATTGGAGATTGGAATACTGTTGAAAAAACATATACAGCGCTTTTGAAGGTATTTCTCAAACACGAATACAAAATTGATTACGCGATTTCAAAGAAGCCAAAATATTCTCATGAATACATTCATGCAAGATATAACCCGGATAATTTTGAGGAATTCTGGGAAGAATGGGGAAACAAGCAGAATGACAGCATCGGAGCAATTCTTTTCAGGATTGGAGAACTTGAGCATAATCACAACAGAACTATCTTAAAGACAAAAGATGAATTTAGGATTGTAAATAAACTGATAAAATACCTTAACAGCATAGAATATTGGCATGATTTAGACAGCGGCATGTGGGAAGAAGATGAAGAGGTTCATGCTTCAAGTATAGGGGCTTGCGTTGCAGGACTTAAATCAATAAGCAAAATTGAGGGTATAGATGTGCCGAAATATATGATTGAAAAAGGAGAGGAGTCGCTTGATGCTTTGTTGCCAAGGGAATCAGGAAGGAAATTTGTTGATTTATCTTTATTATCTTTAATCTGGCCTTACAAAGTGGTTAATGAAGAACAGAGAAAACAAATTCTTGAACATGTGGAATACCATCTTTTGAAAAAGAGAGGGGTTATCAGGTATAAAAATGACCATTATTATAATTACAATCCTGATGGTTATAGCGAGGAAGCGGAATGGACTTTTGGTTTGAGCTGGCTTGCAATAATTTATGAACATCTCGGAAACAAGAGAAAAGCAAAAAAGTTTGTCAAACTAATGTTAAAAACCGATACTCCAAAAGGAGTTCCTGAACTTTATTTTTCAAACTCGAAAAAATACAATGAGAATACACCCCTTGGATGGAGCGAGTCCTTGTTTATAGTAGCATTGCATGATATTAACAAAAAGTTCATGAAATAAGGCTTTTAGATATAATACATAGGAATCTATAGTTTAGAATATATATCTTTTATAACCAAAAAGTATATATACTTTAAATACATTACCATATAATGGTAAAAAAAATAGATTGGGATTCAATAGATGAGTCTGAAGAGAATCTAAAAAGGGCATTATATAAATGCGATATTGGAGCATTTCAGGAAGCAAGAGATGTTTATATTGAAAGTTTAGCACAACCACTAGCCAATGATATTAAGAAATCCCTTATTGAGCGTCTTGCTATTTACGAAAAAGTAGCTCAGGAGATTACTTCTGAAGATGGAATAAAAGGAGTGCAGGATAGAATAAAAGGATATTCTGAAAAACTACAAGCACATAGAAGAAGTTTGACGTTTTTGGACGACGTTTATGAGTCAACTGAGTTTATTGTAAATAAACTGGATGGTTTAGGATATGATTCTCAGAGATATACTCTTATCAGGCATTTGGATGAGTTAAAGGCAATTAAAGACGACATTACACAAGGATATGAATCAATACTGAAATAAAATACTTTTATTTTTTTAAATATTTTCAATAATAATTATCCAGCAGAATTTATAATATTTTATTGTCTATAACCAACAATAGTTAAATTTTATTCTTATTAGTTCTCCAGTTTTTGGTACGAACTCTAATTCTCCTTGTTCTGGCTCTCTTTAATCCAAATTTCTTAATATCCGCCCATCTTGGAGCAGGTCTGTTTGAAACTGCTATGAGTTTCAGTTTTTTTACCAGACTTTTCTTGCTTCCCATATTATTTTATTGATTAAATAATTAAACCTTATATTCTCACAGTTCAGGTATAATTATAGAACAGATGGTAAAAAATATTGAACTTAAGGCAGGAAATTGCAAATTTAGGACACAATATCTTAAAAATCCCTTTGAACTGATGTTAGGGCTTATGTTCAGGAAAAAAGGGAACGCTCTTATGGAATTTCCCTGGGAAGGAAAACCCGGGATATGGATGTTGTTTATGAGATATCCTTTAAATTTAATATTTCTGGATAAAAACCTAAAAGTGATTGATATCTTGAAAAATATCCCCCCGCTTTCTTTTAACCCAAAGACATGGAAAACCTATTACCCAAAAAAGAAGTGTAAATATGTTCTTGAATTAGACGCAAGGGAGAAAATTAAGATTAATTTAGGGTCTAAATTGGAATTTAAGTAAAATAAGGATTTTTCATCTATTTCCTCGTAATTTTTATTTCTCTCTTTTTTGTCAGGGTTTGCAATAAATCCTTAAGTTTATTGTCGGAAAGAGGTTCTGTAAGTTGTCCCTGTTGCTGAACTTGAATCAAATAAAGTTCAACCTGTTCTGCAAGTTGGGGGTTTGCGATTCTTACATTAGCAAGTCTTTCTCTCGCCTCTTTTGTTAAACATTGAGCAAGGAGTTTTCTTTTCATTTCTTCAACCATTTTCATTTGCTCTTGTTTCATTTTCAATTGGTCTAATTGCGTTACCATAAATTATTAAATAAATTAAAAAGATAATAATCAAGATT
>CAYLKS010000134.1:0-4076 GCA_964384205.1 uncultured bacterium
TATATATGTTATCAGATAATTACAAATTCTGCTATTTATTGCCATGACGATTAAGCTCACTTGCCGCTATGAGCGTCAGCGGAATAGCGGTCAGGTGCAGCGATTTGTTAGATGTTATTTAACAAATTTTTGTATTTCTTCACTCATACTTTGTTTAACAAATCCTTCTTTAGACACACGTGAATGGAAGTATGCGGTCTGCCCGGATTGAAATTCAATTCTGAAAATCTTAGCCAAATAATCTTCTCTCTTTCTTATCTTTTGTATATATTTTTTTGAAATAATTCCCTTCCCAAGAGTAGGATGAATAACAGTATCTCCTTCTTTTAATGCTTCCCAAAACATTTCATGTAACCCGATTTCCCATGCAAGTATTCTTAACAATGCTTCATGTTTGCTAATTTTATTCCCTTCACTCACATTTAAATTTTTAGTTAATATTTTAAATAGCATTTCTGCTATCGTTTCAAAATATTTCTTGTCCTGTATTTGTAAAATCAATTCATTTAATTTGCTTTCCTTTAGTTTTTCACCATAATGCGCCCCTAAAATTGAACCTACAAAATTACCAATAGTATCAGTATCACTACCTAACATATTAATAGACTTTATAATTGCACCGTATGGTTTTTCTAAATATTTAATAGACATGTAAATGGCAACAACAGTAGTTGTTATCCCTGAGCTTTTGAATTCACGCTTAAATGCTTTTGTAAACTCATAGAATTCTTGGTCTTCTTTCGTTAAGAATTTTTTAATATTTAAAAGAAAATTTTCTGTTTCCTTGATTGTTTCTTTATAATTCGTATTGAATGCTCCATATTTATTAACATTGCTAATCCATTCTGTAATAATTTTGTCTTTTTTTACTATTTCAAGAGAATTGTTTAAAATATCTCGAATATAGTTTAAATATTCATTTAATTTAACCTCTTTATTCTTAAGAAAATATATTATAGTGCTTCCTATTAATAAACTACCAACGATCGCACGAGGGTGTCCATGTGTTATTATGGCATTTTTAAAAGAATCAATAGCAAATTTTTTTTCATTATCTATCCCAAGTAATGCAATAGGCAGATTTCTCATAGCAGAACCATTTGCACCTGCCAAAAAATAATTGGCTCTGCTAGTTTTGTAGAAATTTGAATTCCATAAAAATTTCTTTTTAAGTAGATTTCTTGCAGCAGTTTTTAAAGAAGTTCCTCCACCTCTCTCATAACCAAGCCATAATGGTAATTCCAAATACGCAAAATATTCTGGATCAAATTCTCCTTTTGAATTAACTGATCTAGCAACAGCTAAATTAAGTTGCGTATCATCTGAATATTCTCCAGCTTTTATCTCATCAATATAACCCCACCACTTTCCACCTACCATTTTTTTCCAAGGATAAAAAGTTTCAACTATTTTTGATATTTTTCTTTTCGAAAATTCTAAAGGCCAACCAAGGCTATCACCAACAGCGCTTAGTAAAAATGCATATTTATATTTACTCTGAATTATTGAATCATAATTTTGGTGACAACTTATTTCTCTCATTTTATTACCTTCAATATTTTTTTAGCCCATAAAATATCTTCGCAATATACTTCTATATTAAGATATTTTTCGTCTGGGCAAACGAAATTAGGGAACCAAAACCAAGAATTTTCCTTTTCGAAAATATTCTCTTCTTTTTTATTGAAGTAATTTCCAGTTAAATTTATACTCCATAATAAACCAGAGTTTGAAAATAAATCCACTATTACCCAAAATTCTTTACCATATTGCAAATAAGAAACTGATTCAGAAACTTGAGAGACATTTTCCTCTGTAATTTTATCTAAAGAAATATATAAATTATTTACGTACGAAAACTGAATACTACCACTATCCTCAAAAATAGATTTCTCAATTTTTAATAAATATTTTTTTTCTTTAAAATATTTTTCTGATAATTCCATACTAGCTTCACTAATAAAATATATTGTTTTAAAATAATCTGTTGGGATAAAGTTCGGAACAAGTATTTCTGCTTGAACAAATTTTTTCCAATCGGGATCCCAAGGTTTCGCAGGACCATTTATAATAGAGAAGTTTACATGTTTTAGGCCTCTCAAACCTTTATCTCTTTTTTGACCATTGATTATTCTCGTTGCATTACAGTTCGTAAAGTAAACGTCTTGAAATGATGCTACTTCAAGATCTATTTCAATAAAAATCAAATGAGTTTCTCGTTTCTTATGATAAGCCATTGGAGTATGTGGAGTGAAATTAAGAGAAATTTTGTTCCAATTTCCTAAACCTTTATCCAAATCATGTGACAATGAATTACCACCACAAAATATAGAATCTATTAAGTCCTTTTGTTCTAGAAATTCTTTGCTTCTTAACCCACCAAATTTTTCAATATATTCGATATTACGTATATCAGTAAAATGCCAGAGTGAGTTTATCCCATTTTTCTTTAGATAATTTATAATTTCGTCTTTTTCTTTAGAATATTCCATAATAGTTAAAAATTCTGATATTTGAATTTAATGCACCTAACGCCCAAACTCAGCGGCGGCGTGTAACGCCGTCCGCTAGAGAGAGTTGTTAGGAATTTTTTACTATTGGCCCTTTGCCAGGAGTTTTTCCTTCTTTAATTTCTTTTAATTTTTCTACAAAATCATCAATAGCAGGATAAACTTTCCGTCCCCCAGCAGCTTTTCTAACTTTCTCTAATATATAATAGCCTTCTTCAGGATTAATTAAATATTGAAATTCTTCCATAATAATATTTCTATCTACAATATTATGTCTCCAAGCTGTAAGTATAGATTCTAAAAAATTCAAAAAAGATATAACTTCCCATCTTAATCTTGCAACTTGATCCTCATTTAATTCATATTCATCATCTTTTTTATCATTTTTTATATCAAAAAAGGCTTCAGCTAATTTAAAAAGTTTCTTATTTATCTTAAAAGGTTCCTGTTTAAACAACTCTCGTGACTGTTTATCGTCCAATTGTTCTGCTAATTTTCTAGCCAATGAAGTTTTTTGACGTAAAAATTTAGACCATTCTATTAATAAATTTACAGCTTTTTCTCTTTTAAGTTTTTCATAATCTATCTTAATTTGCTCTCGTAATAAATCTAACTGTTTGTTTAATATTTTTAATTGTTTCCATAAAATATACGCAGTAGTAGCTGTTATACATGAAGCTAAAGCTATTATAATTTGAATTATATTTTCCATAACTATTGCTCCTAACGCCAGATTGTGTGAAAACTAACTTTGAATTTTTATTTTCCCACTATTCCACATTATTTGATTACAAATTGGGTTTACTAAACCACTTTTTATCAATATTTTGCCTCTTTCTCCCACTTTTTGCGACTCTTAATCAGATTTTTTGACTTTTTACACAGCCTGACGCCTAAGTTCACCCGCCCGCCGTATGGCGGGTCGGGTGGAAAGGGTTGTTAGGGATTTTTTCTATTTTCACTTCCATTTTTTTACTGGCTGTTTCAGAGTATTTAAAGAGGTTTGGTAGTTCAATATAATATAATAGAAAGAGCATTAAATACATATCGTCCTCTAAAATTATTCAATTCTTGTTGTCTGATTGTAAAAAGTTTATTTACCTTATCTCCAAAGATTATAAAATCTACCTCGGAATCCCACCACCCTATCCAAAAAGAATTAGAAGTAATAGGCATTCCCTGCTGAATAAAATTAATCAAATTCTGATTTACTTGATGTAAAGTCAGTGAGTAGTTTGTTTTGTTAAAATGGCAAATAAATTTATTATTAGGTATTGTAGCTGGTTGAAACCTAGAATTGTTAATATTTGATATAATATTATTTTCTGAAGTGTTAGCCAAGTTTATACCTGTTGTAGCATTCCTCAAATCATTCTCTTCAATTTGTAAGGCATTACCTGTATATGTATATTGTCCATTTCTCAAAATATAAATAGCTTGTCGATTTGTAATCCGTAATATTGTATCAATAAGAAGTCCTAATTTGTTATTATATGGTATTTTTTACCTCCTAACTATACAATTCTACTGCCTAAAAGCCATATTACTATCCCTAATAATCTCTGT
>CAYLKS010000135.1:0-4072 GCA_964384205.1 uncultured bacterium
AGAGAAGAGAATTCTGATGAGTTTATCCTATTCTCTAAAAAAATTAAAAGTGAGGAATATTTATTCCGATGAAAAATAATCACTTTATTGTGATAATAGATATCATTAAAAGGCAGGCAATAAAGATGAGTGAAAATCAGTACGAAGTTAAAGCATATCGATGGGTTATTTTAGGCATGTTTATGATAGTAGGGGCATTAACACAATTATTATGGATAAATTTTGCGCCAATTCGTACAGCGGCATCAGCATATTATGGAGTTGCACCAGAAACAATCGATTTTTTGTCTTTAATTTTTATGATAGTATTTATAGGGCTTACTATTCCATCATCATGGCTTATTGACACCAAAGGTTTTAAAGTGGGAGCAGGAATTGGAGCAATACTAACGGGAGTATTTGGTCTATTACGCATTTTTGCAGGAAATAATTTTGTTTTAGTATTTATATTTCAGACTTGTATTGCTCTTGGTCAGCCATTTATTCTTAACGCCATTTCTAAATTATCTGCCCAGTGGTTTCCTGAAGGAGAACGGGCAATTGCTACTGGACTTGGTACAATGTCATTGTTTATTGGTATTTTATTAGGGATGTTATTACCTCTAATTCTCTATGGATTTGGTGGAGTTCCAGTTGTGGTCTTAGTAATAGGTATTATTTCAGTTGCGGGGATGATACTATTCCTTATTTTTGTCAAGGAAAAACCGGACAAACCACCAGGGCCGGCTGCAATTGAGGAGAAAACATTCGTTTGGGAAGGTATTAAAAAATTAATCAAAATGCGAGATTTCTGGATTTTAATGATCTTGTTCCTAATTGGAGTGGGGGGTTTTAACGCAATTGCCACTTTTATTGAGCCACTTGTGGGCACTAGAGGTGATGCAGGAGTAATCGGAGCTTTAATCATAGTTGGCGGGATCTTTGGTGCCTTTGTAATGTCAGCTCTCTCAGATAAATATAGAAAAAGAAAAATTTTCATCATAATTTCTGTCGGTGTAGCAATTCCACTCCTAATTTGTATAACATATATCCCATTATATTCTGTATTAATAGTGATTTCGATCATTTTAGGCTTTTTCTTAATGAGTTCCCTACCAATTGGACTTGAATTTGCTGCAGAACAAACAGCACCTGTACCTGAAGGGACTTCAAACGGGATTTTGATGATGATGGGCCAGATCGGCGGGATCGTACTAATTTTAAGCTTTATGGATTTTACATCCACTAACTTTCCTATTGCAATGATGATTATTGTAATCTTAACAGCAATTGCATTTGTTATTTGTTTATTCTTAAAAGAACGTCCAATTACGCCTAATAAAGCATAAAATTTTAAATTTTTTTCTAAATCTTTTTTTATTAAACAAGATATTTTTTAATTTAGATGAAAAAAATAATATTTTCTCTTTAAAAAACAGTATGAACCAATATTTTTGAGAAAGGCACTCCGAATTAAAATCTATAGTCAAATTAAATTATTTTGAATCTATGCCTTTTGTAATACTATTTTATAAAAGATTTTGAAATTTTCAATATAACTTCGCTTAAAATGACTCTGCTGGATAATTTTATTGATTTTTTGGGTATTATAAAATGAATCACGAGAATTATAAAGGTTAAAAATTGATACAACTAATCGTCTATATTTGTCATAAACAGGAAAGAACTGCTGAGGAGGGATTGGTTTATAAACATCAAAAATCCAAGCTTCATGACCATCTTTTAAAACGCGATAAATTTCATTAAAAGCTTTAACAGGATTTTTCCAGTAGTGTAAAGAGCTAGTACTAATTACAAAATCAAAAAATTTATTGGGAAAGTTAAGGTTATATACCTTCCCTTTTTTCAATTTGATAAATTCAGTAAGTTTTGCTTTACTTACATTTTGTTTAGCTATTAAGACCATACTTAACGATGCATCTACACAAATAATTTTGCAATTTGGATTAGATTTAGCAATATAAATAGGTAGATATGCCGGGCCTGAGCCTACATCTAATATAGTACCATTAATTTGTTTAATTTCATTTGATTTAGCTATCATTTTTAAGTATTTAGTATAATAATCAGATTTTTTAATTATATAACTATAAATAATAGTTGCTAGAAAAGAAGTTCCCTCAGGAGCAATATTTTTAAGAGTTTGTTTGACAAATTTTTGAATTTTTCGATTTAACAATTAATTCCACTTTATTAACATTGTTGATTAATCTAAAAAATTTCTATTTTTATAAATATTACTTAAAGATGAACTATGGATAAATTTATTATAAATGAGGGTCTCGTGAAATTAAAATAACAAGATTATTTCTTCGATAAAAAGTTTTTGCCTATCTAATTACTTTAAAATTTTACGCAAGACAATATTTTTTATTTTACTCTAATATCAGAAAACTATTCTACTTATCTCTATTTTAATGTATATGAATGCCAGATTGTGGGCTATACTTTTTGTTATACAGGTTGGTCGGTCTATGTTTGGTGCGGGAGGTTTGTAAGGGCCATTATTTTATAATATAGTCATAGATTGGCAAGGTTTGGGGTGGGGGGGATGTTTGTAATTATAGAGAAAGGAAGATGCTGGGTATAGATGCAGATTGATGATTATTTCGGAAAATTTAAAGTAAAATTCATTGATTTACACAATAAACGTGGGAGAGATCAATTTACCCAAATTTTTGTCCGAAAGATCCGTACGGTGAAAATAAGAGAAAAAAAGAGGGGGCTAGGGCCGGTTAGAAAGAGTTAGAAGGTTTTGGACGGAAAGTCACGAAAAAAAAGTGAGTATCTGCTTCAAGCCCATTTAAATTACCGTATCGAACAAAAATTCTAGTGATCCAGCCGGGAGAATTTATGACAAGAAAGCTGGCATGGGTAGAAATTGAAGCACTTAGAAACTTCGAGAGTTCAAATGGCTATCTCAAAGACCTCTTTTTATTGAATGATTTTCGATTTTTGAGTATTCTCAAATTAACGCACATGCAATAAGAAATATTTGGCAGTTTCTATATTGGAGATATCGTGAAACTGGAGATTGAACGCTACAAGTTAGGGCGGGTAAAATTTAATCAATGGGTACATGAACTTGAATCGAACTATAATTTACTTTCCGCATTCGAGCTGGAAAATGAGCGGGTGCCCGATGCCCGCAACTATGGACGACTTGTGACTGCTATTGGGTCAGTTAATTTACGGGGATTTCACGGCTTACTAGTAAAGCAATTCGAGCGGTACGGGCTGGTGGATTACCAAGTAGGAGTTTGGGATGGCAGGTTCTTTATGAGTAATTACGGCGAGCAAAAACAAGAAAAAATTATAAGCTCATCCGATCCTGAGTGTGGCATCTGCGTGAAGGGAAAGTATAAAGGTCCGGGCTATATCGAATCACCAATAATGGACTGGAAATATAGTCTCACTGTTTATTATGACGTGATAGAGGCAAATCGGAACGATAAACTTGCTTTTAGGCAGACATATCGGGGATATATGGCGGCAGGAAACCCACCGTTCACCTACTTTTTAACGGATGGCGGAGCGGGCGCATCTTACAAGAATCTCGAGATGGTAGCAAGTCATGGGTCTATCCCCATTCTCAGATGGAAAAAGTCCTCCAAACCAAATGTGATTAAGACTGGAAAAGGGATTTATTTTTGTACTGATTTCGTACCCGCACACGTGGTCCCTTATATGGGCAAGATTTATTCTCTGCGAGCAAGTGAAGAGCGCATGTTTTCTCCGTATAAGGTGGTCTATCAACGGACGTGCATGCCAAATCGTGGCAAGGAAAATGCCCTCATTTTTATAAGTTTTAATGCCATTACTCAAGGTTTAACTGCACTTACGGCATATAAAACAGGCAGAATAGACCTCATTAAATCGGCTACAGCGTCCCGCGATATTTACGTAAATTCGGACGCTGTCCTTTCTCCCAACATTTCTTCATAGAGAAGACCGACAATTTTATCTCCTGAACTATGGTAGTCGACTAAATTCCCAATGATTGAAGAATATTCTAACAGTTGCCACTCTTCTTTTGTTTCTCGTGTATTTTTCTATGAGAAAATTTAAATGA